>NZ_JBYCKU010000048.1:0-9613 GCF_057473545.1 Acidithiobacillus sp. TH-A67 | reverse complement strand
GCATCAGTCAGCGTAAAACGTCACCAAGACTTGAATATGGCCACCCGAGGGTTAGGGCTCCTACTGCCCGCTCTACCGATTTCTTTCACATTTATGTTAACGATAGCAGATGACTATCGGCAATTTTGGCCCCGGATAACAGGCTCCCCTCAAAGGTTCCGGATTTCGATAATCTGCAGCGCGATTTCAATCAATTTTTTCCCCTGGTTCATTGCCAGACGACGCATTCGCTGGTAGGCCTCAGCCTCCGTGATCTGCAGGTCCCGCATGACGATGCCCTTGGCCTGTTCGATGATCTTGCGTTCATTCAAAGCGGTACGAGTGCTGCTCAATTCTTGGCGCAGTTGGCGGTATTCCGCATAGCGTAATGCCGCAACTTTGAGGATGGGGGCTATGTCGCGCGCAGCGATTCCGTGCGCCACATAGGCAGCAACCCCGGCGCGAATGGCGCGACGCATGGTGTCTTCATCCTCCGGGGCGCCCAGCACCACCACCGGAAGCTCCAGGGTTTCACTCAGGAAAACGATGTGTTCGAGGACGTCGCGTGCGGGGGAGCTGGCATCAGCGATGATGACTTCTGCTTGGCATTCCTCTACGCGCTGCCAGGACAAGGTCTGCCACGAAAGGACGGCAGGGACACTGTGGCCTTCTGCGATCAGTGCATCGCGCAGAATGGTCACGCGCGCGTCATCGTCATCGATGAGAACGATTCGGTACATAGGGGCGGTCAGGCCAGGAGACGCAACACCGCCGAGCGCACGATTTCGGACTCCCCGACGGGCGGGTCGAGAGTGATCTTACAATCGGGCAGGTCCGTCGCCAGCTCCTGCAGGATTCGTGGTACATCGTCACGCAGGTGGCGTCCACGACTCCAGAACAGGGGGGTAATCTGGAAATTGCGGCTACCCCGGGCGAATTCCGCTTGGATGGCTTCTGGCAAGCTCGGCGACCATAGTTCCAGGTAGCAAAGAACGATGCGGCGCTGGGAATGGGCGGCTTGCAAGTCGGCGGCAATCCATTCGAAGGGCTGGCGCCATTCGGGGTCGCGCGAGCCATGGGCGAGGAGTAGTTGCACCGGATGGGTCATAGGCATTGGATGGGAAGAACAGGGACGGCTGGCGAGGGTGTCGGCAGCCAAGCCAGTATATCCCCCAACTCCACCACTGCGCCAATGATGAGTATCGCCGGACTGCCAATGCCCGCACGGGCGATTGCCGCGGGCAACTCCTGCACCGTGCTGCGCAGTTGGCGCTGTTCCAGGGTCGCCCATTGGATGGCTATCGCCGGGGTCAGCGCTGGCATCCCGCCGGCCAGTAGACCGGCACAGATCTGGGCGATCTGCGCGATCCCCATGTAGATGACCAGGGTGTCGGCAGCCCCGGCATAGCGTGCCCAGTCGATGGCCTCGGAATTGCGCGCCTGTTGCCCAGTGCAGAACAGCACCGACCGGCTCATCTGCCGGTGGGTGAGGGGAATGCCGGCATAGGCGGCGGCACCCATGGCACTGGTAATTCCGGGAATGATTTCGTACTCGATGCCGGCGGCGCGCAGAGCGAGGCATTCCTCACTACCGCGCCCAAAGAGAAATGGATCCCCACCTTTTAGCCGCAGCACCCGTAGCCCCTGGCGCGCGGCACGGATCATCTGCTCCTGGATGCGCATTTGCTCGGTGGAAACTTGCCCGCCCCGCTTGCCGACGTCCACCCGCCGGCAACGGGGTGGAGCCAAAGACAGGATGGCAGGATTGGCGAGCGCGTCATAAAAGATCACTTCTGCCCTCTCCAGACGGCGCAGCGCACGAAGAGTCAGAAGATCAGGATCGCCGGGACCGGCGCCTACCAGAGAAACCGGATGGAGGGAGGAAGAGATCGTCATGAGAGTTTTCCTTTAGGCCGCGATACGGGTGAAGGACTGCCGCAGCAAGGCACGCGCGGTGGCCAGGTCCGCACAACGACCGCTCAGTAGCAGCAGCGCCGCAGTCTGTTCGGCAATGGCGAGGGGTAAAGCCCGCCGGCCGTCGAGCACGGCGGAAATGAATTCGCTGGTACTTGCCGCGAGATTATCTGGCAGCTCCGGTAGTTGCGCGAGGGAGGCATGGTCTTTGGCCAGCAACAACCGGCTCTCCCCTTGATGACAGAGAAAGAGATCGGGACGACGCTGAGGATTGGCGAAGGGCTCCCCCTCCGTTGCGCGAAAACAGAGGGCGGGAATCTCCGTAGCCAGGAAAAATTCCTGCAAACGCTGTAGATACGGGGGGTGGGTGACGGCCGCACAGACGATCGCCTCTTGCGGCGCAAAAGGATGCAAACCTTTGAGCAACGTGTGCACACTGGAACGGATTCCCAGGTTTTCGCGCAAGGCGAAGATGCGCGCCAATCCTGGCTGCCAGGCCGAAAGCGGCAGATAGACCAACCCTTGCAACTGAAGTAGGGTCTCCGCTTGCGCGAGGTTTGCCGCTGCCGCCAGACCCAAGTGCTCCAAGATCTGCCCTGTGTGGACTCGCCCTTGCGGCGAATGGTCTGCGGATGCCGATCCAGGCAGGTCATCGAGATCGGCGCCATGGATCAGGACCGGGACACCGCAACGGGTGAGGGTGAGCGCCAGGAGGGGCAGGAGATTGGCGCACCGTCGCGTGCCATTGTAGCTGGCGAACACGACGGGGCGCAGGCGACCGGGTCGGGAAATGGTGCTCATGCGGGCGCGAACGGCATCGTGAAAGCCCAGCAGTTCGTCAAGGCTCTCGCTCTTGATGCGATAGGCCACCCAGAAGGCTCCCGCATACAGCTCTGGCAATTCGCCATGCAGCCAAGC
The DNA here is from genome assembly GCF_057473545.1 of Acidithiobacillus sp. TH-A67. Lineage (NCBI taxonomy): Bacteria > Pseudomonadati > Pseudomonadota > Acidithiobacillia > Acidithiobacillales > Acidithiobacillaceae > Acidithiobacillus > Acidithiobacillus sp. TH-A67. Next base: position 6,802 of record NZ_JBYCKU010000048.1, on the reverse strand, counting down.
GCCCATGAGCTCCTCGGCCTCTTCCCGCCGCAAGTCTTCGGCATGTTCACGGCCACGGGCGACGCGACTGAGATATTGCTTCCACGTACTCATGAGGCCTCCGCCAAACGACTCTGAAGTAACTGTTGAATCTCTGGCTTGCAGGAACCGCATTCCGTCCCTGCGCCACAACACTGCATGACGCCCTCCAGGGTATCGGCACCATTGGCAATGGCTTGCCGAATAGTCTTTTCGTCGACGCCCTTGCAGGCACAAATGCCCCGCGAACGCTCCCACGCCCCCAGATTGTCTGGTACCCGAGGCGCCAACAAAGCCAGACGGAAGGCGTCGATGGCCGTCCTCTCCAGGAGGAGCTGACGCAACCAATCCAGGGTTTGTAAACCGCCCCACAGGCGCAAGCCGGTCAAGCGTCCGCCGCGGATACGCAAGCGCTTGCTCACGCCTTGGCGAGGGTCTTCGTAGAGCAGGGTATCCGCGCCGGACAAAGCGAGTGCTGTGTCCCAACGCTGGGCCAGTTCCGACTCCGGTGCCTGCTCCGCAGCCACCCGCAAAAGGACTGCTGCACCGTGTTTGGATACCAGGGGCGTGATGCTGGCATAGGGAAAGCCCTGGGCCAGTTGGCGTAGGATCGCGGATAGGTCTCTCGTGTCGTCTTCTACCAGTGCTGCCGCCTCCCAGGGGAGTTCGGCGGCACTGATGCGCACCGCCGTATGCTTGAATTCCGGTTCGCCGGAGTACGGGTCGATGGCCGCCAGGGTCACGCTGTTGCACAGGGCCGCCGGGGAATACCGTGAGCCAAAATGCATGGGCACAAAAAGCAGACCACGCTGCAGACTGTCATCGTACTGCAGGCGGTACAACGCCGCGCCACGGCGGCTTTCGACGTGCACTAATTGCCCTTCCTGCAGCCCGTATTGCCGCGCATCCTGCGGGTGGATGGCGAGCAATGCCTCTTCGGCGCTGGCGAAGAGGCTCGCTGCCCTGCCGGTACGCGCCATGCTGTGCCACTGATCGCGCAGGCGCCCGGTCGTCAGGCGTAGGGGGTAACGGGCGTCGATTTCCTCGGCTACTCCCAGATGCACCGGGGCATGGAAACGGGCCCGACCGCTGGGGGTGGGGAAGATGCCATTGGCATAGAGCCGCACTTGGCCACTCTTTGCGCAGGCAGGGAAAGGCCACTGTTGCGGACCTTGCCTATCGAGAATGGCGATTTCCAGGCCGCCGATATCGAGATCCCGTCCAATCGTGCAGCGACGGTATTCGGCAAAGATGCTGGCCGTATCTTGAAAGGAAAACATGCGCAAGGCCCGCTGCTGCCAGGAGTCGTCTTTACGATCCGGCAGGGGTACGCTCAGGCGGTCCAGGGCCAAAGCCAGAGCGTGGGCAAAGTCGCAGAATATCTGCCAGTCCGGTCGGGCGGAACCCGGCGGGGGAACGGCCGCCTGCAGGTGGGAAATACGCCGTTCGGAGTTGGTGACCAGGGCCTCGCGCTCGCCCCAACTCGCTGCTGGCAGGAGCCAATGGGCAAAGGGCATGGTTTCGCCATCCAAGTAGCTCTCTTGCAAAACGACCTGTTCGGCAGTGCGCAAGGCTCGTTCCACCTGTTGGCGATCCGGTAGGGAGAGCACGGGATTGGTGCAGGTGATCCAGATGGCTGCCAGATCCCCCCGCTCCAGCGCCTGGAACATGGGCACGGCGGTGTATCCCGGCTCCGGGTGCAGGGTTTCGACACCCCAAAGCTCGGCAATGGCGGCGCGATCTTCGCCATTGGCAATCTCCCGATGCCCCGGTAACAGGGCCGGCATTCCCCCGGTCTCGCGCCCGCCCATAGCATTGGGCTGACCGGTGAGACTGAATGGGCCAGCGCCTGGACGCCCGATCTGTCCGGTGGCAAGGTGCAGGTTGATCAGGGCAACATTGTTGTCGGTACCGTGGGCCGACTGGTTCAGACCCTGGCACCACAAGGAGAGAACCGCGGGCGACGTGGCGAAGAGCTCGGTCGCCCGCTGCAGATCGGCTTCGGCAATCTGACAGAGCTCGGCCACGCGCTGCGGCGTATATTCCTGTACCCGCCGTTTGAGTTCCTGCCAGCCCTCCGTATGCTGTTGAATGAAATCGGTGTCCAGCCTGTCATTCCAGATCAAGAGGTGCAAGATGCCGTGGAACAGAGCCACATCAGTACCCGGCAGGATGGGGAGAAACAGATCGGCAATGCTGGCCGTTGCCGTGCGCCTTGGGTCGACGACGATGATGCGCAACTCGGGACGCTGGGCCTTGGCCGCTTCGATGCGACGAAAAATGATCGGGTGGGCATACGCGACATTCGCTCCCACGATGAACAGACAGTCGGTCCGTTCCAGATCTTCGTAGCTGCAGGGCACGGAATCCATACCCAGGCTCCGTTTATAGCCCGTCACCGCCGATGCCATACATAGGCGGGAGTTGGTGTCGATATGATTGGTGCCGAGAAAACCTTTGGCCAGTTTGTTGACCACGTAATAGTCTTCCGTCGGCAACTGGCCAGAGACATAAAAGGCGAGGGCCTGGGGTCCACGATCCCGGTAGACCTCGGCCCAACGGGTGGCGATCTGGCGCATACTCTGCTCCCAGCTGGCCTGCTGCCACGTTTCCTCGGCCACCCGCTGCAAAGGGACAGTGGCACGGCCGGAGCCGTGCACTGTCTGCGCCAGCGTCATACCCTTGCTGCAGAGCTGGCCAAAATTGGCCGGATGTTCAGGATCTCCGCGCACGCCCAGGATCCGCTCGCCATCATGTTCGATGAGAACCCCGCAACCTGTGCCACAGTACGGACATACGGACCGGCTTTCGCGTAGGGCTGGGGGGTTCACGACTGCATCTCCGGCAGACCCAGCCAGATTTCCTCGCCTTCCGTTTTGAGAGGAAAGGTCTTTACGCAGCCTTGATCGGGAGGCAGAGCTTGGCCGCTCTCCAGGTCGATCTGCCAGTTGTGTAACGGGCAGAATACCGTCTTGCCCGACACGAAGCCCTCCGAGAGAGGACCACCGCGATGGGGACAGCGGTTATGCACTGCGAATAACTCGCCTGCTTCGTTACAGAGCACGGCAATCTGCCCTGCTGGCGTCTCCACATAGCGACCCCCACCCAGGGGCACTTCGTCTATCCTGCCCAAAGGAAACCATTCCATATTCTGCCCTCCTCAGGCGGATACCCGCCGCAGCGGCGCGGCGTGAATGTCCAGGCGGCCGGAAACCGCTTCCGCCCAGGGGTCCTTCTCCTGGGCAATCGCAAAATCCAGGCGCTCTGCCAGTTCCACTCGTTGGGCCAGATCGTCGATGACCCGCGACTTGATCTGCTCCAGGCCGACCCTCTCCACCCAGGGCGCCGTGCGTTCCAGATATTGCGCATCTTCGCGGTACATCTGCAGAAAGGCTTTGCTGATCTGGATGACCTCGGCCTCGGTCTTTACCTTGGCCAGGAGGTCGGCCGCCCGTACCTTCATGCCACCATTGCCACCCACATAAATCTCCCAGCCAGAATCGACGCCGATTACCCCGACGTCCTTGATCGTGCTTTCGGCGCAGTTGCGTGGGCAGCCGGAGGCGCCAAGTTTGACCTTGTGCGGCGCCCACATCCGTTCCAGATTCTTTTCCAGATCGATGGCGAGTTGGGTGCTGTCCTGTACCCCGAAGCGACAAAACTCCTTGCCCACACAGGACTTTACCGTGCGCAAGGCCTTGCCGTAGGCATACCCGGAGGGCATATCCAGTTCCGCCCAAATCAGTGGCAATTTTTCCTTGCGTACTCCGAGCAGATCGAGGCGTTGTCCGCCGGTGAATTTGACCATGGGCACGGCATGACGCTCGGCGACCTCGGCAATGCGCTTCAGTTCTGCCGGTGTGGTTACCCCACCGTAGATGCGGGGAACGACGGAGTACGTTCCGTCCTTCTGGATGTTGGCATGGGCGCGCTCGTTGATGAAGCGTGCCGATGGGTCATCCTTGCTCTCAGCAGGCCAGGCGGTGCGCACATAATAGTTGACGGCGGGACGGCAAGTGGCACAACCGCCGGGATGTCGCCAGTCGAGATAGCGAAAGACATCGCGCACCGACAGCAGCTTCTCTTTGCGAATGGCGTCACGCACCTCCTGATGGCTGTAATCGGTGCAGCCACAAAGGGCCTTCTTGCGCGCGCTGCTGTCATAGACTCCTCCCAGGGTGCTGACCAGGAGCTGTTCGACGAGACCGGTGCAGGAACCACAGGAGGCACTGGCCTTGGTACACTTGCGAACCTCTTCCAGGGTGAAGAGTCCATCACGAATGGCGCGCACGATCTGTCCCTTGCTGACCCCGTTACAGCCGCAGATTTCGGCACTGTCCGCCAGGCGCGCGGCTTGATTGACGCCGGCATGTCCGGCATCGCCCAGATGGGTTTCGCCAAAGAGAAGATGGTCACGCAGGGACGCGACGTTGTTTTTGTCGCGCAGATATTCGAAGAGCCAGGGACCAATGCTGGTATCGCCATAGAGCAGGATCCCTGTGATGGTATCGCCCTGCAGGACCACTTTTTTATAGATTCCTTGGTGGGCATCGAGCAGGGTGAGTTCTTCCGTACCCTCGCCACCGAGAAAATCCCCGGCCGAAAACAGCTCGATTCCGGTTACCTTCAATTTGGTGCTGGTAACCGACCCCTGGTAGCGCATTCTCCCATATTCGGCCAGATGGTTGGCGGCCACCTTCGCCTGTTCGAAGAGGGGCGCCACCAGCCCATAGGTCATGCCGCGATGCTGCACACATTCGCCCACGGCATAGATCCTTGGGTCGTAGGTTTGCAGAGTGTCGCTCACCAATATCCCTTGCTCGCAGGCGAGGCCTGCGGCCTGGGCGAGGGCGATACGCGGGCGGATGCCCACGGTCATCACCACAATTTGTGCGGGAATCTGGCTCCCGTCCTGAAATTGCAAGCCTTCCACGCGGTCCGTGCCCAAAACGGCGGCACTTTCCCGCTCCATCAGAAAACGGATACCGCGGGCCTCTATTGCCTGCCGCAAGAGTGCACCGCCGCGGGCGTCCAATTGCTTGTCCAGCGGCCAGGCCCGCCGGTGCACGACAGTCACTTGCATGCCGCGGGCATTCAGGCCATGCGCCACCTCCAGACCCAGCAGGCCGGCACCGATGATGACTGCCTCGCCACCGTCGGCACTCACCTGCGTCAGCGCCTCTACGTCGCGCATGTCGCGATAGGAATAGACGCCGGGGAGATCATTGCCCGGGATCGGCGCCAGGGCTGCCGCCGCACCGGTAGCGATCAGGACGCGATCATACGGTACCTTCTCCCCCTGCGCGGTGATGACTTGACGCCGCACGCGATCGATCTGCGTAACCAGGCAGCCGGTGCGCAGGGTAATGCCGTGTTCCTGGTACCAGTCATGATCATTGAGAATGGTCTCCTCCAGGCGCATCTCGCCGGCCAGCACCGGAGTCAGAAGAATACGGTTGTAGTTGGGGTGCGGCTCATCGCCGAAAACCGTGATCTCGTAGAGGTCAGGAGCCATCTTCAGCAACTCTTCGACGGTGCGGATGCCGGCCATGCCGTTGCCAATCACCACCAAGCGTGCCTTTCGTGTCTTGTTGCCCATCGTGACGTTTCTCCAAAGAAAAAAGGCGCAGTCAGCCGAAAATGCTGACGACGCCTTTGCCGTTTCACATACCAACAATCAGGGAGATTGCTTCAGTTCATTCACAGCAATTAACATGCCAGAACTTCACCTCATAAAATACAATAGGTTATGAATTTTCCAGGAGTATCCTGCTATCGGATAGTGCATCCCATGGTGCACGATGCACTATCATGGTGCGTTAGAAGCTTGCCGTCACGAATACCCAGGCGCCTTCGGTATTCACTCCGTACTGGTTTTTCCGGTAATCGGCATACTGCACCCCGGCCGTCCAGTGCGGCGAGAAGCGATGAATGGCCGATAGATCGATCTCGTGGCCATAGGCTTCGCTGTGGTAGGCGCTACGGAAGTCATAATAGGTCGCCTGCAGTGCCGTGCCCAAAAGCTTGCCCTCCACGGTGAAATAGAGACTGCGCAAACCCTGCGGCGGGGTAGTAAGAAAGACCTCCGCCCAGCCATTGAAGGCGTGTTTGGTGGCGAGTGGCGTCTGGAATCCATAGCTGCCCTTGTCATTGCTTCCCATCACCATGTAATCGGCGAGTACGCCAAGCCCGGACCAGCGCACCCCACTGCCCAGGTGGTAATACTGGGCATCGACGAGGGGACTGCCGCCGTCATATGGTAGCTGCTTGGCATAGCTGGCGTCGTAGGGGATCTGCAGGGAAGCAGAAATCGGTATGCTGCCCTGCAGGCGTACGCCGAGGGTCTGGCTGTTGCAAACCTGGGCATTGCCTGTCAGAAAACAGCCGGCAGCTCCAGGGATCGCGCTGTTCGCTTGATTTCCATACCAATAACCAAACGCTTGCGCATGAAACAAGGGCGACGGCTGCCAATGGACCTCGCCCAGAAAGGTCTTGCTCGGCACATTTTCATTGAGGATGTTTTTGATACGCCAGATATAGGCGGCATAGACACCCAGGCTGCTGCTGGGATTTTCCTGGAGGGAAACAGCATCAAAGGTCTGAGGAGTTTGCCGAAAACCGACCGCCCCGACAAAACGTTGGTCGTCGAGTGTAGCAGCAAATTAGTAATGTCCGCTTTCGGCACGTTAGAAATGTCCGCCTGGAAGAGTAGAGAGGCAAGGACGAATGACGCAGGAGCGGATAGAGATGAGCGAGCGGGAGCTCAAGCGGTTTGCGGTGCTGC
>NZ_JBYCKU010000047.1:0-65460 GCF_057473545.1 Acidithiobacillus sp. TH-A67 | reverse complement strand
TATCCGCTCCTGCGTCATTCGTCCTTGCCTCTCTACTCTTCCAGGCGGACATTTCTAACGTGCCGAAAGCGGACATTACTAATTTGCTGCTACACGTGGGGTTATTGATATTGCGGGTAGATCAAGGTGGTCGTAAACTGTTGCCAGGGATTAAAAACGAGGTTTTTATGCGCCGCAAATTTCTGCATTTCGCCGGCTTGTTGCTCTTGAGTCTCTGTACTCCTCTTCCTTCGTTGGCAATCGATTGCCCACAGCGGATCCTCTCCCAGATTCCCGCTCATTTCGGACCCTGGCCGGGTCCGCAGTTCTTGCGTATTGTTCAGAAGCCCGGTAGCTATGGAACCTGTGATGCGGTTGCTGAGGTTGTCGCGGGAGGCGAGCTGCGGGCTACCTACACGGAGACGGCGCAAAATAGCATTCCCGGTACGGCCGCGTACGATTTTAAATTGTTGCATTTGATCCCTGGCCCTAATGATCAATTGGCCACCTATGGCTGGTCAACCGGTGGTGATTCTGGCTCCAGCAGCTATGCAATCTATGGTTATCGTGATGGCGCTATGCGGCGAGTATTTTCTGCCAGCGAGATGGACGGGACACTGTCCGTTCAGATTCGGGACGGGGTACTGACGCTCGCTGGCTTTCGCAGCACGAAATGCATGGCCTGCGGGTATAGTGCAAGTGCGAGTTGGCGGTGGAACCGAGAGTTCGGCGGATGGGAATTGTTACCAGGACCCAAGGCCGAAGACTTCGCCAGGTATCTCAATGCTCCAGACCTCTTGGAGAACAATGGGAAAGGAAACTTGCACGATCAGGCGCTGCAGGAATATAACGAAGTTACTCGGCAGTTGACTGAGCGCTACGATGCGCTGATGCATCAAGCAAATCTTGCGCAGAAACAAAAACTCAGATCATCAGAAATCCAGTGGATTATTGAGAAGCGGAAGCACTGCGGTGAGAGTCAAGAGGTACTCAAGCCTGGGCAAGGAATTTCCTTGCAGTGCTTGATCTCTCAAACTCGTAATCGGCTGATGGTTCTCTCTTCTGGATTAAATGGGCTGTAAGATGCTCGCATCGAGTTGATCGCCATATTTTTTGTCCAGAAAAGAATAAAAAACTTATTTTGGTTTCAGGGGATAGACGATGGAAACAAAATTTTCTGATGATTTTTCACGTTATTTGAAAATGGTAGAACGACTGGATGATAAGGCTGCGAGACAGATCGCCGAAAATAGTAAAGTGTCAGCTTTCGGTATGCTGGACAAGTTGAAGGTATGGAAGCGTCCATCAAATGAGAGCGTCACAATCATTAACTCGGAGAAAAGATATGAACCATTCTGGTATGTAGAGGCGGAAAGAGAGATATGTTTCAAGTCTATTTCTTCATATTCCGTTGAAATTAAAAATCCGGATGCTCATTCAATAGAGTTTGATGGAAACAGATTTGATGTCAAGCAGGATCGAAAAATTCATATTCCGGTAACCGAGCATTGTAATAATAAGAAGGTTCACATTTCTCATATTTATGGAACTACAAGAGACGTGAATAAAAGAGAAATGGTGGAATATATAGAAAAACACTCATCTGAGCAGCAGGAGTTGACTTTTGAGGAGGTGATGCAGGATAATCTTTTACTGCAACCGGAGAAAAAGCTCGCAACAATTATTCATCTAACAGAAAGAGAGCTCGCGCATTCTGTGAACGCCAGCGAGATAATGAGTGATACCGTCACCTTTAAGAAAGTCTACCTTTATTACCATCCAGTGTATGCCTTTGAGTGTCTTTGGGATCAGAAAACGGCGGTTTTGGAGGTGGACGGTCTTAACGGAAAAACCGTTGGTGGTGGTAGAATGAAGAAAGAGTTAATATCCATGATGAAAGATCCGGATTTCTTAATGGATGTTGCCGGAGACGCCTTGGATATAGTGGTTCCGGGGGGACGTCTGCCCTTGACGATACTGAAAAGGCTGCGGAAATGAGGAAAGAGGCCAATAGTCCAATCGATGAGGTCTTGCGACGTATTTAAATGACTTTGTTTCCCCGAGGCTCGTCGACGAATTGATGGAATCTTGATGTTTGCCTCACTCCTGCGCCGTCACCGCAATGCTGTTGTCCTTGGGTCGCAGGTGTTGCCAGCTGACCAGGAGGAGCGCGGAGAAAATGGCTGCCATGCCCATGGCCTCCCAAAGGCTGGGACGTTCGCCCAGTTGTAGCCAGGCCGCCAGAACACCAATGAGAGGGGCAAGGAGGGTGGCGATGCCTGCCACTCCCGAAGGGAGATGGCGCAAGGCAAAGAGCCAGAGCACATAGGCAAGAGCGGTCCCGGGAACGGCGTTGTACGCCAGGGCAGCGATAAAGGGGCCCGTCCACTGCACCTGCCATCCCTCCAGCAGCAGTGCTGCGATGAGGAGTACGAGACCGCCGATGGAGGCCTGCCAGAAGGTTGCGGTGATCAGATCCTGACCCTTGGGCATGAAGCGTTTGTGCCAGATCGCTGATGCCGCCCAGGAAACCCCTGACAAAATCGCAAAGAACGAACCCTGCCAAGGAGAGTGACCTGTCTGCCAAGGCTCCAGAATGACCACGAGCCCAAGTAGCGCCAACACCAGCGCGGGGATCTGCAGCCCCTGCAGCCGTTCTCCCAGTACCGGCCAGGCGAGCAGCATTAGCCAGATCGGCATCATGTAGACCAGGATCGCGGTTTTGCCCGCTCCGGCGTATTCCAGTGCTAGCAGGGTAGCGCCGACAAAGCCGGTGCTCTGCAACAGTCCATATGGTATAATATAGATTAGTGGTGGTAGCGCCAGGGGGCGCTTCTGCAAGATCAGGAACAGCAACAAAACCGGCGCGCTGAGAACTACTCGTAGAGCGGCAAAGAGCAGTGGCGCACTGTCTTGCAACGCGACCTTCATCACTACCCAGTTGTAACCCCAGATAAGGGCGATGAGGAAAATCGCGGCGAAAGCCAGATAGGTTTCACGGGAGCGCATCGGTAAAAAGCCTTGTGCTACAGAGGAAAACCGGGGAGAACTATCCTCCCCGGTCAGACTACCCGTAGCCTAGCGGCTGGGTTTGGCGCGATCGTACTGCGGCGGCCAGCTCCAGTCTACGCCCAAGGCGTGGGCGGCCTGTAGTGGCCAATAGGGGTTGCGCAGGAGCTCCCGCGCCAGGGCGACGGCATCCGCCTGTCCGGTGACCAATATCTGCTCAGCCTGCATCGGTTCGGTGATCAGGCCAACCGCTACTGTTGGTATCTGCAGCTCGCGCCGAATGCGCTCGGCAAAAGGTACTTGAAATCCCGGGCCCGCCGGGATCTGGGCATCCGGGGTCATGCCGCCACTGCTGCAGTCGATGACGTCCACGCCTATTTTTTTCAGTTCAGTAGCCAGAGCGACAGACTGCTCGCTGTCCCAGCCGCCGGGCACCCAGTCCGTCGCCGATATGCGGGTCCAGAGCGGTAGTTCCTCGGGCCAGACGGCGCGCACTGCCCGTGCCACTTCGAGAGGAAAGCGCAGGCGGTTTTCCAGACTACCACCATAGCGATCCTGCCGATGATTACTGATAGGCGAAAGAAAACTGTGCAGCAGATAGCCGTGCGCCATATGCAGTTCGAGTACTGAAAAGCCCGCTGCATGGGCGCGCTCGGCGGCAGCAACAAAGTCATCACGCACGCGTTCCATATCTTTTACTGACATCTCCGCAGGAACCGTGTGCTGCGGGCTGAAGGGCAGGGGGCTTGCCCCGATGGGCTGCCAGCCTCGTTCGTCGTCAGGAGGAATCGGCGCGCCGCCATAAAAGGGGGCCGCAGTCGATGCCTTGCGTCCGGCATGGGCAATCTGGATGGCGGCCACGGCGCCCTGGGCCTGAATAAAGCTGACGATGGGGCGTAGCGCTGCGCTCTGGGCATCATTCCAGATACCCAGGTCGTCCGGCGAGATGCGCCCTTCGGGACTGACCGCCGAGGCCTCGACCATCACCATACCGGCACCGCCGACCGCCCGGCTGCCCAGATGTACCATGTGCCAGTCCCGCGCGACACCATCTGGGGTGGAATACTGACACATGGGCGCCACGATGATGCGATTGCGCAGGACCACACTGCGCAACTTCCAGGGCGTAAATAACAAGTTACTCACTGCTTCGCCCCCAAGTGCTTGGAGAATTCATTGAGGGTAATCTGCCAGGCCTCGGCCGCCACTTCCGGCCGATAGCTGTCGCGGCGATCGCTGAAAAAGCCGTGCGGTGCGCCGGGGAAAACGCTAAGGGTATAGCGCTTTTTCGCATGGCTGAGAGCCGCGACGATGCGGGCGTGTTCGTCGGGCAGGATCGACTGATCTTCGGCACCATAGAGCAAGGTAATTGGGGCGCGCATGGCCGGCACATGATCCAGCAAGGGCGGACGCCCGGCGGGGTCGGATTCCGGGGCGATGCCGCCGCCGTAAAAGGCCACCGCCACGGCTGCGTGCTCGGCCAGTGCCGCATTGGCGAGGAAGGTATAGCGCCCACCCATGCAAAAGCCGACGATGCCGATCTTGCCTGCGGCCACCTCCGGACGCTCCTGCGCGGCCGCAATGCTAGCCTGCGCCTCTTTCATGACGACATCGTCTTTCAGGGTGCGCAGGTGCCCGATGGCATTCTGAAAGTCCTGGTAATCATAGACCTTGCCATGGTAGATGTCTGGGACGATGGCCGCGTAGCCTTCCTTTGCTAGGCGCTGTGCGACATCCTCAAAATGCTCATTGACGCCAAAGGCCTCAATAAAAACCAGGATCAGCGGGAACGGTCCAGAGCCGTCGGGGCGCGAATAGTAGGCACGAAGTTCGGGAGAAATTTGCAACCACTCGGATTTGACCTGCGACATTGGCATTCACTCCTCTGCGTGGGGAAAGACGGAAAAAAGGATACCGACCAATCGGTATCCACGCAAATCCCAATCAGGCTGCGAGGGTGCCGATATACTGTTGCAGTTGTCCGAGACAGGTCCGGTAGCTCTGCAGCGATTGCGCGTTTTTCCCCAGACCGACGCAACCCTCAATGGCTGCAACAATAAACAGCGCTGCCTTCATCGGATTCACATCCCGGTGCACATTTCCTTGTTGCTGGCCGCGCGTCAGGGCATCGCTGATCACCTGGGTCCATTCATCAAGGATACGTTGCAGGCCCTGGCGGAAATTCTCATCCAACGGACTCATCTCCTGCATGAGATTGTTCAGCGGACAGCCATAGCGCAGTAACTGCTCGTCGGCAGCATCGATCTTTTCCGCCAGCAACTGTTGCAGGCAAGGAACGGGCTCTGTGGTCTGCTGCAGGGGAACAAACCAACGCTCGGCCAATTGCGGCGCAATCACGTCTTCAACCACCGCGAGACCTAGCTCCTGCTTGGTGCCAAAATGATGGTAGAGTGCGCCTTTGCTCACCGAGGTCTTGGCCAAGATGCGGTCCAGGCTGGCAGCCTGAAAGCCGCTTTCCAGGATTTCTGTATACGCTGCCGCGAGCAGGTCGGTGCGCGTCTGCTCGGGATTACGGATTTTTCTGACGGTGACTGTACTCATAGAGGTTTAAATACCTACTAATCGGTATCTTGTCAAATATTGAGGTTCGGCTTTTGCTTATCGACAGTCACTGTCATCTCGACCACGAGGATTTTGCGCCGGATCGCGTCGCGGTTCTGGCGCGCTCCCGTGCCGCCGGAGTGCAAGCTTGGGTCGTGCCAGCCTACAGTCCCCTCTATTGGTCGCGCCTGGATTCCCTGCGCGGGGCAGAGCCGGGAGTAGCTGCAGCCTTCGGTGTGCATCCCGGCTTTCTCGCCGATCTGCGCGCGGGGGACTGGGAGCGCCTGGAGGCGTTGCTCGAAAATGCGGTGGCTTTGGGAGAAGTGGGCTTGGATCGCGGCGCGGACTCGCCGGACCTCGCGCAGCAATTACCCATCCTGGAACGGCAGTTGGCCATTGCCCGCTCCCTCGGCCTGCCAGTGGTCCTCCATGCGCGAAAAACCACGGAGGAATTGTTGCAGCTGCTGCGTCGACATCGGCCGGTCGCTGGTGTGCTGCATAGTTTTTCCGGTAGCTACGAACAGGCTCGCAAGACTATCGACCTGGGCTTGCATTTGGGTTTCGGGGGAGCCATGACCCATCCCCGAGCGCAGCGTTTGCGGCGCGTGCTCACTGCCTTGCCAGCGGATGCCATCCTCCTCGAAACCGACGCTCCGTTTCAGACACCGCACGCGCGGTTTGGGGAACGCAATGAGCCGGCCCACCTGACAGAAATCCTCACTATTGCAGCAGAGCTGCGGCAGGAGGCACCGGAACAACTTGCAGAAATCTGCACAGCGAATACTCTGCGAGTCTTTCCCCGATTGGAGAAACAGCATGTCAAATAATGCCTCGCTACGGACTCGTATCCTGATTGGTGAGGAAGGCGTCGCGCGACTGGCCGCCAGTCATGTCTTTATCGCGGGCTTGGGCGGGGTTGGCGCCTACGTTGCCGAGAATCTGGCGCGTGCCGGGGTGGGGCGCCTGACCCTGGTAGACCATGACTGCGTTGGTCTGAGTAATCTCAATCGTCAACTTGTGGCGTTGCACAGCACGCAGGGGCTACCCAAGGTCGAAGTCATGGCTAAGCGGATTGCCGATATCGCGCCCGATTGTCAGGTCGATGCATGGCAGATTTTTCTCCAGGCGGACAATGTACGGGATCTCCTTGCCCAAAGTGGTGCCACGGTGCTCGCTGACTGCATCGACGCCATTGCCTGCAAGGCGGCACTGATTCAGGCAGCGCAAGGGCTGAACATGCAGATCTACGCGAGCATGGGGGCAGGGAATCGGCTCGATCCGGGCCAGGTACGTATGGCGCGGCTGAACCAGACCGAGGGTTGTCCTCTGGCGCGGGAGTTGCGCGGCCTATTGCGTCATGCCGGCGCGTCTCTCGATCTGTGGGCGGTATACTCGCGCGAACGTCCCCGACCCGCTGCCCCGCGCGAGGCGCCGGATCACGGTCCCGGCGGCAGACCGAAGACAGTGAATGGCACGATCTCTTACATGCCAGCCTTGTTTGGGGTATATCTGGCGGGAGCTATTCTACAGCAGCTCTTGGCAGGAATGGAAATGTCGGCTAAATAAGCATTGGTAGTCAGTCAGAATATCTGAAGACAATTATTATATGCTTATATTTGGAGGGGCCGATGGCCGCGAAATTCATGAGTACAGAGTGGATTCGTCTGGTGGGCAAGCAATGGGATACCCATCCGGAAATTCAAAAGGACCTGAGGAATTTCAACGGCACTTGGGAGTATTATATTGAGGATCGACCCGATATTCCGCATGTGATGCTCTTCTGCAAGGCCGGTAAGGTGATCTATGCTGGCCCCTCCGATGGACGGCGCCGAGATTTCATCATGTGGGCCAGCATGGAAAACTGGAAGAAGATTCTTGCGGGTGAAATTACCGGAAAGTCGGCACTGATGAGCCGTAAATTGAAGTTCAAGGGGTCGATGATGACGGCCATGAAGTACATGACGCCATTTAACATTCATTTGAATATTCTGGGAGAAATTCCTGTGGACTTTGATATCTGATGTACGGCTTTACCGTAGACCCAAATTACTCTGGAAAGAATCTTCCAGGCTGGTTCCTGATGAGTACCTATCTGCAGCGACAGTTGCATTGCAGTCTGCACTTTTCGCCTCAGGACGATTTTGCGCGAGGGAGAAACGCCGTTCTGCAGGGGGGAATCGATCTAGTATATGCCAACCCTTTCGACTGGGTGCAGTACGTCGAAAAGAAAGGATTTATCCCTGTGGCAAAGCCTAAAGAGCACTTCGACGAAGTGCTGTTGTGTTCCCGCAAGGGCTCCCCGTGGGTAGATTTCGCCTCCCTGCCGGAACGGATCCATATCGCTTCCGCGAGTGATGCCACTCTGGTACACATGGTTGGCCTGTTTCTTCTGGATAAAGCAGAAATCGATCGCGCCCGTCTCGATTTCACCTTTACCGGCAGCTACCAGGCGGCGCTGAAAAGTCTCTTGCAGGGGCGGGTCGACTTGGCCTTCGTGTTTGATGAAGTCTACTCCAGTGCCAGTCGAATCACCCAGGAGAGTTTGCAGGTTATCGCACAGTCCGATGATGCCTTTGCGTTTCATGCCTTTTGTATTTCGCCACGTCTGGCCCAGTTGCAAGACGCATTGTGTACGACCTTGTGCAACATGGAACAAAGCGAAGCTGGGCGGCGCTTGCTGCAGGACATTGGCTTCTCCGGCTTTGCGCCGGTTAATGCGGATGAAGTGGCATGCCTGACCGCTCTTGCAGAAGAATACATCAGTGGGCACGAGGCTATTGATCTGCGTGCCACCAGCACGCTGGCGATCGACGACAGTGCCTTCTTGGTGGCTCGGGAGGAGCCCGGAGAGGAGACAAAATAGCGCTCATGGGCTAGCATTGACCGATGAGCTACATTGACCTGCGTGCCTTCATAAACGACCTGGAATCTCGCGGGGAATTACGCCGCATCCGCGAGCCGGTCTCCCCCCGGCTGGAAATGACAGAAATCTGCGATCGCAGCCTGCGCGCTGGTGGTCCGGCCGTCCTCTTTGAGAGTCCCGCTGGGTATGAGATCCCGGTGCTCGGCAATCTCTTCGGTACCACTCGGCGCGTGGCTCTGGGAATGGGCGGAGAGTCTCTTGAGGATTTGCGGGAGATCGGGCGCCTGCTCGCCTACTTGAAAGAGCCCGATCCGCCCAAAGGGATCCGCGACCTGTGGAACAAGCTCCCCACCTTGCGGAAAGTCCTGCACATGGCGCCGACGACCTTGTCGCGCCCGCCGTGCCAAGAGGTAGTCCTGCAGGGAGACGAGATCGATCTGGAAAAATGGCCGGTGCAGACCTGCTGGCCGGGCGATGTCGGGCCACTCCTCACCTGGGGCCTGACGATTACCAAAGGACCGCTTAAAAAGCGCGCCAACATGGGCATCTACCGACAGCAGCGGATCGGCCGCAACCGTGTCATCATGCGCTGGCTGGCGCATCGCGGCGGAGCGCAGGATCTGCGCGAATTTCAGCGGCAGAATCCAGGTCGGCCTTTTCCGGTAGCCGTCGCCTTCGGCGCCGATCCCGCGACCATTCTTGCGGCGGTCATCCCCATCCCCGATACGATATCCGAGCACCAGTTTGCCGGATTACTGCGCGGTGGTCGTACTGAGCTGGCCAACGCTCTGAGCGTACCCCTGCAGGTCCCAGCGCGCGCGGAGCTGATTCTGGAGGGGCACATCTACGCGGAGGATTTCGCTGTGGAGGGTCCGTTTGGGGATCACACGGGCTATTACAACGAGACCGAGAAGTTCCCGGTGCTGACCGTCGAGCGTCTGACGCATCGGGAGAATCCCATCTACCACAGCACCTACACCGGACGGCCTCCGGACGAACCGGCAATTCTGGGAGTTGCCCTCAACGAAGTCTTTGTCCCGCTCCTGCAAAAGCAGTATCCAGAGATTCTCGATTTTTATCTGCCGCCAGAAGGTTGTTCCTACCGGCTGGCGGTGGTGCGGATTCGCAAAGGCTACCCCGGTCATGCCAAGCGAGTGATGTTCGGGGTATGGGGGTTTCTGCGGCAGTTCATGTACACCAAGTTCATCATTGTGGTGGACGAGGATGTGGATGCCCGCAGCTGGCCCGATGTGATCTGGGCCATGACCACGCGCATGGACCCGGTGCGCGACACCCTGCTGGTGGAAAATACCCCGATCGATTATCTCGATTTTGCCTCGCCGGTGGCGGGTCTGGGGGGAAAGGTCGGCTTTGATGCCACCAACAAGCTTCCCGGCGAAACGACGCGGGAATGGGGCACGCCGATCCAGATGACGGATACCGTCAAGCAACGGGTAGATGAGATTCTCGGGCGCCTGGATAAGCCCCTGTACTGATGAGGGGAGCAAGAAATGGAGCGGGTGATGGGAATCGAACCCACGTCATGAGCTTGGGAAGCTCAGGTTCTACCATTGAACTACACCCGCGAATGCTCCATTCTATAGAAGATAACCGAGAAAAGGCAAGGTGATCGGTTGTGGTTCAGAATGTAACGACCGAGACCTGGTAAACGCTGACGATTAGAGGATCAAGAATGGAAGACCTACCCACCCGCGAAGAAGATATCGAGCAGGCATCACGCTCGCTCAAGGCTATGGCCCAT
The DNA here is from genome assembly GCF_057473545.1 of Acidithiobacillus sp. TH-A67. Taxonomy (NCBI): domain Bacteria; kingdom Pseudomonadati; phylum Pseudomonadota; class Acidithiobacillia; order Acidithiobacillales; family Acidithiobacillaceae; genus Acidithiobacillus; species Acidithiobacillus sp. TH-A67. Next base: position 55,285 of record NZ_JBYCKU010000047.1, on the reverse strand, counting down.
CCCTTGCGCCTCAAGGTGCTCTGCGTTTTGGGCTCGGAGGAGATGAGTGTGCAGGATATCGTGGCTGCCGTGGGCACTACGCAAAGCAATATCTCTCAGCACCTGGCGATCCTGCGCGAAAAGGACATCCTCAAGGCGCGCAAGGATGCCAATAAGGTATATTACCGGGTTGGTGATCCGCGCACCCTGCGCCTGATCTCGATGATGAGTGAGGTGTTCTGTAGCATCCACTAGTGCCGACGCTTTTCATTCGAAGAATATTATAATATACTAATCTGCTTTAGCGCTTGTGCCTCTTTTGGCAGAGGTCAACAGATGAAGAAAGATTATTGCTGCTGGAATCGCCGACGTCCCTGGGCTGCCATCATGGCCGCCCTGCTGACATCTGTCGCTGCCCCTGCAGTCTATGCCATTGATTTTGCCCAGTGCGTGCAGGACGCACAGAAGCGTAACCCCGAGGCCCTGCTGGCCGAAGCCCAGGCAGCCGAGGCCAAGGGAGCGCTGAGCTCCGCCGATGGTAACCTGCTGCCGAAACTTACGGCGAGTTTTTCCGGGGTGCAGTCGAACAACGCCCTGACCGTTTTTGGCATGAAGCTCTCGCAGCGCGTCGCTACTTTCAACGACTTTGGCGCCAGCCAGTTCAATCCTTCCGAACCGCAGTCTCTTTATACTGCGCCCAACAATCTCGATCATCCGGGCGGTTATCACAATCTTGGCACCGAGATCTCCCTCGCCATCCCGATCTGGAATGGTGGCGCGGTGCGCAGTGGCATCAGCGAAGCGGAGGCGATGTTGCGTGCGGCGCAGGCGGGAGACCAATTTGCTCAGCAGAAGCTCACCTTCACCGTGCTGCAGGCCTATGACGGACTGATTGCCGCCAAGGCGGGTCAGGAAGTCGCAGAAAAGGCACTGCGTGCTGCCGACAACTATGTCAAGACCACACAACAATTGCTGGACCAAGGTGTCGTGGTGAAAAGTGATCTGTTGTCGGCGCAAGTGCACCAGGAAGAGGCAGTGTTGGCAGTGCAACAGGCCAAGGACAATGTCGCCAATGCACGTGCCAATTTGGCGTTGCTGATCGGTCAGCCGATCTCGACCCCGATCCAGGTGGATGCCCCGGTGTTACCACCACAGCCTGCCGGTGATACCTACGCCCTGGAGCAAGAGGCCATTGCCAACAATCCCGGTATTCGTGCCCTGCAGGAAAAAGTCAGGGCCGCGCGAGCAGGTATCGGTGTTGCCCGTGCTGCCTATCTCCCCCATGTCAATGCTATGGCCAAGCAGGAGTGGAACGGTACGACCCTGGGCAATGCAGTGCCTTCCTACACAGTGGGCGGGCAGATTTCGTGGAATCTGCTGGATTTGTCGCGCTCCGGGCAGATGGATGCCGCCCAGGCGAAGGTGCAAGTGGCATTGGCCAATCTGCAAAAGGCCCAGGACGATACCCGGCTGCAGTTACAGAAGTCCCTCCTGGCTACGAAGCTCGCGTCGCAGCGCGTCAAGGCCCGGAAGTTGGCGGTGCGCCAGAGTGAGGAAGCGCAACGTCTGGTGCGCTTGCGCTACCAGAATGGCGTTGAAACCTTGACCGGCCTGTTGCGTGGCCAGGCTTCCCTTGATCAGTCGCGCGCGGAGCTGGTCCAGGCGCGCTATGCAGAGGCCGTGGAACGTGGTGCACTTCTGCTCGCCTTGGGCAAAATGGATATACAGACGCTGACCGGTGCTGCAACGACGGGAGAAACCAAGTGAAGAAACAGTTTTTGACGGTCGGAATCATCTTGAGTTTGGGCTTGGCCGGTTGTGGACAGAAGCCGCCCCATGTCGGCGCTGCTGGCGAGTTGGTGCGGGCACAGACCCTGACCCTCGCAGCTGGCAAGGGGCTTGGCTATGAGACTGTGCCGGGCACGGTCATGGCCAGTCAGCAGATACAGTTGGGTTCACGTTTGAGCGGCTATCTACGTGGTCTGCAGGTACATGTGGGTGAGTCCGTACGTGCGGGCCAGTTGCTCTTTCAGGTGGATCCAGCGGATGTCGATAGTCAAGTGGCGCAGGCGCAGGCGAGCCTCGCCCAGGCCGAGGCCAATTTTGCCAATGCGCAGTCCAATTATGAGCGCTTCAAGAAGCTCTACGAGGCCCAGGCCATTCCGCAAAAGCAGTGGGATCAGGTACAGAGTCAATACCAGATGGCCAAAGCGCAGGTTGCCGCGGCGCGCGCTGGCACTGGCAGTGCTGCCGCCCAGTTGCGCTATGCTTGGGTAAGGGCGCCGTTTGCCGGTGTGATCACGCAGAAGTATCTGCAAAATGGTGACCTGGTTGCCCCCGGTCATCCGGTTCTGGCCCTGGCCAATCCGCAGCAGCTTGAAGTCGATTGCAATGTCGGTAGCGCTACCTTTGCCACTCTCCATATGGGTCAACGGCTGGTCGTGGACTACGATGGCAAGTCGCTCAGGGCGACGGTGCGCGACCTGGTACCCGTAGCCGATCCGGTGACCCACAGCCATCTGGTAAAACTGAGCCTGCCTGCGGGCAGTGACATCCAGGCTGGGGCTTTTGTGCAGGTACAGATTCCCCAGGTCGGAGAAACAACGACACTGCGTATTCCGCGGGGCGCGTTGCTCAACCGGGCGGGTATCCCCGGTGTCTTCGTCGTTAATTCCCAGGGCGTGGCAGAGTATCGCATGGTGCGTCCGGGGCAAAAGATTGGTGATCAGGTGCAAATCCTGGCGGGCTTGAGCGCCGGCGAGCGAATCGTCGTTAGCAACATCGAAGCCGTCGACAACGGCGACCGGATCGAGAGTGCCGGGGCTGCGCATGACTGAGAATGTAGCAAAGATGAATCTGGCCGGTCGCCTGGCCAGCGGCTTTTACCGTTCCAAGATCACGGTATTGATCATGCTGGCCATTGCCCTGTTCGGGGCGATGGCGGTGCTCGTGACTCCGCGCCTGTATAACCCGGAAATCGTGGTGCCGGCTGCGGAGATCTTCGTCATGCGTCCGGGCTCCAACAGCGAGGAAGTGCATAATCTCGTAGTGCGCCCGCTGGAGGCCCTGATGGCCTCTCTGCCCGGCGTGCATCATACTTACGGCTATGCAGTGAATGACATGGGCATCGTCACCGTGCAGTTCCAGGTGGGTGCCAATGAGGAAAAGAGTCTCCTCGAGCTCTACAATCAGCTCAGCCGCAACATCGACCGCATGCCGCCCGGGACCATGCAGCCGCTGGTCAAGTCCATCGGCATCAACGATGTCCCTATCCTCGATGTCACCTTGAGTTCCTCACATTTGAATCAGGTACAACTGCGTGCCGTGGCCATGCGCGTCATGGATCAGTTGCAGAATGTGCCTGACGTAGCCAATGCCGAGCTGATTGGTGGTGCCCAAGAGGCGGTGAATATCTGGATCGATCCGCAAAAGCTGGCTAGTAGCGGGGTAAGCCTGCCGCAACTGAAGCAGGCGTTGCAGGGCAGTAACCTGGTGATGCCCGCAGGGCATCTGGTTGCCGATAATCAGCGCATTCCCCTGCGCGTCAACGCGGCGCTTGGTTCGGCCTCGGCGGTAGGTGATGTGATCATCGGCTCCCATGACAACCGGCCGATCTATCTGCATGACGTGGCGCGGGTGGAAGAAGGGGCGGCGGAAACGAATACCCTGGTGACCGACAACACCGGTCCGGCCAATGATCTCGGGCTACCCGCCGGTACCAGCATGCCTGCAGTCACCATCACTCTGGCCAAACGACCGGGAACCAATGCCGTGGTCGTTGCCGATGCCCTCAAGGCCAAATTACAACGCCTGGAGACAGAAGCCATTCCGCAGGGAGTGCATGTATCCGTCACTCGCGATTACGGCGCGCGCGCCGATGACGCGGTGAGCACGCTCTTTGAGCATCTGAGTATCGCAGTGGGCGTGGTCGCCGTCATTCTGCTGATCTTTTTGGGTTGGCGCGAGGCCGCTATCGTCATCCTTACCGTGCCCCTTACCCTGGGAGTGGTTCTCGGGATTGGCTGGATCCTTGGACAGACCATCAACCGTATTACCTTGTTCGCTCTTATCCTGTCCCTGGGCCTCCTGGTCGATGGTGGCATCGTCGTCATCGAAAATATCCATCGCCACCTCAGTCATGGCGGGGAAAGGCACAGCTTTGCCGATAAGGTGGTGCTCGCCACCAACGAGATCGGCAATCCGACCAATATTGCGACCCTGGCGGTGATCCTCGCCTTCGTGCCGATGGCCTTCGTTACCGGCATGATGGGGCCGTTCATGCTGCCTATCCCGATCTTCGTTCCCATTGCCATGATCGCGTCGGTGTTGCTCGCCTACACCGTGGTTCCCTGGGGGGCCTACCGCTTCCTGCGTGGCAAGGCCGAGCGTCATGCCGCGGTGCAGCAGCATGACGATGGGCACGCGCAGCGCGATGTCTTGCAGCGCGCGTATCTGCGGGTCTTCACGCCCTTGTTGCGTTCCAGTGGGCGGCGCAATCTCTTTTTTTTGGTAGTCATCGTATTGCTGTTCCTCGTGATGTTGATGCCGGCGTGGCAGTTTGTCCGGCCCTCCGGTATGAATGGTCCTCTGAGCGCCTTGGGGGTCAACGTCAAGATGTTGCCGGCGGGCAATGTCAGTGACTTCATGATCCAGGTCGATACCCCCGCGGGGACGGCGCTCGCCCAAACCGGGCGAGTGGTGCAGGCGGTGGGGCAGGTACTGGCGCAGAATCCGTACGTCGAAAATTTCCAGAACTATGTAGGGCGATCCGCGCCGGTGGACTTTGCCGGACTGGTGCGTGGCGACATGATGCGCAAAGGCAGCAATTATGCGCAGATCCAAGTCAACCTCGTGCCGCGCAGCGAGCGCCCGATGTCCCATGCGGTCAGTGTCGATATCTACAAAAAGATTGCTCCACTGGAGCAGCGCTTTCCGGGTACGGTGATCAAGCTCTTCGAGGTGCCACCGGGGCCACCTGTACGTGCCCAGGTGGTGGCAGAGCTCTATGGGCCCGACTATGACAAGCTGCGGCAGCTGGCGGGGCAGGTCGAAGAGCGTTTCCGCAAGGTCTACGACATGATCAATGTCGACGACTCAGTCACCGGGACGGTCCCCGAATATCGCATTCACGTTCTGACGGAAAAGGCGTTGCTGGCGGGGGTCGCGCCCGCACAGGTGGCGGAACTGGTACACGATTACATCGCCGGGACCAAGATCGGCACCATCGCTGTCCCGAGCGCGCGCGAACCAGTGGATATCATTCTTCGGGTATCTCCCGCTGATCGTGCCTGGGAGTCGCAGATATTGAGTCTGCGCGTCCGCAATCAGGCAGGGAAACAGGTGCCGCTGGCGAGCATCGTTACCATTGAGAAAACTACCCAAGCCAAGCCGATTGTCGATCGTGATCAGCACGAGGTGGTCTACGTGACCGGAGATTTGCTGGGTTCCAGTCCGGTCTATGCCACCTATACGCTCAACAACATGCTCAATGGCAAAACTCTGGACGGCGTGCACCTGTATACGGGTAACCTGGGTTTCATGCCGGCGCAGCCGAATGACATTACCCATTACCAGATCCTATGGGGCGGTGACATGCGCCTCACCCTGGACGTCTTTCGCGATCTGGGGGCGGCATTCATCGTTGCCCTGGTGTTCATTTACCTCATGCTGGTGGCGTACTATCAGTCCTTCATCATGCCGATCATTGTCATGGGTGCGATTCCTCTGACCCTGATCGGCGTCTTCCCCGGTCATTGGCTGCTGAATACGCCGTTCAACGCCACCTCGATGATTGGCGTCATTGCCCTGGCGGGGGTGGTGGTGCGTAACTCTCTGTTGTTGATCGATTTCATCATCGAGTACCGGCGCGAGGGATACCCCTTGGACGAAGCCGTGATCGAGGCCGGTGCCGTGCGGTTTCGCCCGATTCTGCTGACGGCGCTGGCCATCATGTTCGGCTCGGCGATCATGGTCAGCGATCCGGTATTCGGTGGTCTGGCAGTGTCCTTGATTTTTGGCACCTTCGCCTCCACCATGTTGACACTGATCGTGATCCCGCTGCTTTACTTCCTGTGGGAACGACATTTGGAGCGCAAAACGCCGGAGGTTTCCTGAAATGACGACAGAAAATTGGGTTCGGGTGGTGGCGGGTGCCTTTGTATTCCTGAGTGTTGCCCTGGGCGCACCGAGCAGCCCGATCTTTGTGAGTGAGTGGTTTTTGGTATTCACCCTTTTTGTTGGGTTTAACCTTTTCCAGAGTGGCATCTCGGGCTTCTGTCCGCTGGTGAATATCCTGCATAAACTGGGAGTCAGCGATTCCCCTAGCTGTGGGAGATAAGTAGTGAACATCGGCGCGGAGTTGTCTACCCATTGGCCCCTGCTCTTGCTGGCCCTGGGCTTTCTCGTACTGATTTTCAAGGGGCCACTCAGCCGCAAACTGGCGGGTGTCGAAGAGATCACCCCGGAGCGTGCTGTGCAGCTCATCAATCAGCATGATGCCTTGGTGATCGATGTGCGTGAGCAGAATGAATGGTCACGTGGCCATCTCTCTGCGGCCAAGCACATCCCGGTCGGTGAATTGAACAAGTATCTCAAGGATCTGGAAAAGCATCAGGAGCATCACGTGATTTGCCAGTGCGCCAGCGGCATGCGCTCGGCACGGGCGGCGTCGATCCTGCACAAGGCGGGTTTTCAGAAGGTGTACAGTCTCAAGGGTGGGATTCAGGCATGGCGGAGCGCCGGCCTGCCGGTGGAAAAGTAATGGCGGAAGTCATCGTCTATGCGACCCATGCCTGCGGGTACTGCCGGCGCGCTCTGGCCTTGCTGCAACAGAAACATGTCGTGGCGCAGATCATCTGGGTGGACCAGGAGCCGCATCGTCGTGCAGAAATGATCCAACGTGCCGCAGGTCGGCGTACTGTGCCACAAATCTTCATCGCCCAGCGTCACATCGGTGGCTGCGACGACCTGCTGGCCCTCGATCGGCGCGGAGAACTGGATCCCCTGTTGCGAATCTGAAAGGGAGGTGTTCCGATGCACATCGTTTGTCCTCACTGTGGCGCCGTCAATGCAGTCCCTCAGGAGCGTATGGGGCAGCATCCCAAATGCGGCAAGTGCCACCAGCCACTCTTTGCCGAGCATCCGGTGGAGTTGCAGGGCGCTGCCTTTCAACGCTATATCGAGCGCAACGATCTACCCGTACTGGTAGATTTTTGGGCTCCCTGGTGTGGGCCGTGTCGCATGATGGCGCCGGCCTTCGCCCAGGCTGCGCAGCAGATGCAGGGACGCTGCCTCTTTGCCAAGCTCAATACTGAAGCGGACGGGCAGACCGGGGCGCGCTATCAGATTCGCTCCATCCCGACTATGGTGCTGTTTCGCGGCGGGCGTGAGGTAGCACGACAGAGCGGCGCCATGGGCGCTGCCGACATTCAGCGCTGGCTCGCCGGACAGGGCGTCTGAACGGCTTGAGGGACGGGATGACAGATAGCAAACTTTTATGTGCGGTCATCCAGACGGTATCCGGTGCTGATCTAGAGCAAAATCTCGCAGCGGCAGCTGAGTCGATCAACGACGCTAGTGTCGCCGGTGCCAAGCTGATTCTGCTTCCGGAAAATTTTGCCTTCATGGGGCTACGCGACACCGATAAATTGGCCCTCATGGAGGAACCCGGCAGCGGTCCCATCCAGGATTTTTTAGCAGAACAGGCAACGCGCCATGGGATCTGGCTGCTGGGCGGAAGTATCCCTCTGCGTGCCACGGATGGTCGTTGCTTCGCCAGTCTTCTGGTCTATGACGCCCAGGGTGTAGTGCAGGCGCGCTACGACAAGATCCATCTCTTTGATGTGGACCTTGCGGGCGGCGAAAGTTATCGAGAATCTGCAACCATTGCGCCGGGCGCCAAGCCGGTGCTGGTCGACAGTCCTTGGGGCGGTGTCGGTTTATCGATTTGTTATGACCTGCGTTTTCCCGAGCTCTATCGCCACTATGTTGGCGCATCCCTCCTGGTCGTGCCGAGCGCCTTCACCGTGCAGACCGGACGCGCCCACTGGGAGACTCTCTTGCGCGCCCGCGCCATCGAAAATCAGGCCTTCGTTCTGGCCGCCGACCAAGGAGGCAAACATGCCAACGGACGAGAGACCTGGGGTCACAGCATGATCGTCGACCCCTGGGGCCAGGTACTGGCGGTTCAGGAAGGTGGCGCGGGTGTCGTTCTGGCGGAACTGGAGCTCGGCCAACTGGCGCAGATCCGTGCGCGCCTGCCGGTGTTGCAGCACCGGCGGCTCTAGTTTCCCGTTACCAAGCGATGTAGGCGTATCCCTTCTGCTGTAGCGTGATCAGCTCGACAGCACCGCTGAATACCGGAGTGGCTTCGGAAATCAGATCTTCGTTGCCGATCTTGATGGTTTTCATGGTCTGTTCACAGGCGTCAAACACCACACCGTACATGTGCAGACTGGAAACCTGCTCCCGAATGAACTTACTGTAGTGCTGCTGGTTCTTCTCGGCCTTGACCAGGAGCCAGATGCCGGGACCGAAACAGTCGATGACAATATCGACGTCATTGTTGAAATGCCCTAGCACCACCGCCGCGCTATGTAAGATATCCAGGATATAGGCCGGATCAGACTGGTTGAGCTGATAGACCACCTTGTTCTTCGATGGTCCCATCATGCCCATTCCCATGCCCTGGCCCTGTGCCGCTACGGCCACTGCCGATGCCGCGCCTGCGGCGATCAGGCCGCCGAGAAAGCGGCGACGTGAATGGTTTTTGTCTTCGGCCATGCTATGCTCCTCGTCACTATGGATTGGCCCCCTCAGATTAGCAAAATCTGCGCCCGGGGCCGGTTTTTTGGGCAACCTGGCGGAGAGCGAGTATGCGGCAGTTCAATCGCGAGTTTTTTCGCGATCTATGGCAAATCAGCAAGCCCTACTGGACGAGTTCGGAGGATCGTTGGCTGGCACGCGGCGTCTTTGCCCTGATCATCGGCCTCAATCTATTGATGGTATTTATCTCCTACCGCATTACTGAGTGGTATGCGGTGTTCTGGAATGCGGTACAGCACTATCAGGCGAGCGCGGCCTGGCAGCAGATTCTCGTCTTCTGTGGCCTGGCTACGGCCTACATCATTGCTGCGGTTTCCCAGAGTTTCTTCACCCAGATGATCATCATCCGCTGGCGGCGCTGGCTCACCCACTCCTATCTGGATGCCTGGCTGGCGCGACGTACCTACTACCATATGCAGGTGTTGGGCGATGGTACTGACAACCCGGACCAACGTATAAGTGAGGATCTGGCGTCATTTACCAACCAGACCCTCAACATCGTCATTGGTTTGTTCAGTTCGGTGGTGACCCTGGGGACCTTCATCTTCATGCTCTGGGAGCTGTCGGCAATGATCTGGATCCCCTTCCATGGGCAGACCTTTTCCATTCCTGGTTATCTGGTCTGGGCGGCGCTGATCTATTCGGTTTTCGGTACCATCATCACCGCCCTAATTGGTAGGCCTCTGATTCGCTTGAACTTCATGCAGGAGCGCTATCAAGCCGACTTTCGTTTCAGCATGATGCGCCTGCGGGAAAACAGTGAAAGCGTCGCCCTTTATGGCGGCGAGGAGCGGGAGGGAAAACTCTTCCGCCAGCGCTTTGCCGAGGTCTACGCCAATTTCTGGCGGATCATCTGGCGGAGTATGCGCCTGAACTGGTGGACCTCGGCCTACGGCCAGATTGCCATTATTTTCCCGCTGGTCGTTTGCCTGCCTGCGTATTTCGTCAACAAGGAAATTGGCGTCGGCGGTCTGCAACAGATCATGTCCGCCTTCGCCCAAGTACAGGGGGCGCTGTCCTTTATCGTCAGCAGTTATACGACCCTGGCCAACTGGCACGCGGTGGTCGATCGTTTGCGCTTTTTCCGGCAGTCCATGGGCGAGGTGCATGAGATCCAGGACAAGCATTATCATATCGAGCGACGGGATACCCCGCGCCTGGAGGTTACCGATCTCAACGTGCGGCTGCCGGATGGGAGGGATCTCGTGCATGGACTCCAATTGCAGGCGGCACCTGGCGAACATCTGCTGATCATGGGAGCCTCCGGTAGCGGCAAAAGCACCCTGATTCGCGCCTTGGCCGGAATCTGGCCCTATGGGGATGGCGCGGTGGGGCTACCTGCTGGCGAGCGGCCTCTCTTTTTGCCGCAGCGTCCCTACCTGCCCATGGGCACGCTGCGCGATGTCCTGGTCTACCCTTATGGACTGGAGGACAGTAGTGATCGGGTGCTGACGGAGGCATTGCAACGGGTGGGTATGGGCAGCCTGATCGGTCAACTGGAGGAGACCCGACTTTGGTCCCACACCCTCTCATTGGGCGAACAGCAACGCTTGGCCTTTGCCCGTATCCTGCTGCAAAAGCCGCGCTGGATTTTTCTCGATGAAGCAAGCTCCGCCCTCGACGAACGTGCCGAGGGAGAGCTGTATCGTCTGCTCGCTGATGCCCTTCCCGATTCTGCTATCATCAGCGTTGGCCACCGCTCGAGCCTCTGGCGCTACCATTCGCGTTGCCTGCGCCTGTTGGGCGGCGGGGCGTGGCGTCTGGAGGACGGGGCCAGTGGGGACGAGGCGCAGCTGGCCTTCGGCCACCTTTCGCCCGCATGATTTGCTAAGTAACAAGGAGATACACACGATGGCTATGACCGGATTCGATTTACCCCTGGGGACACCATTGCCGGATTTTACCCTGCCTTTTGGCGGTAAGGAGGGCAGCTGGTCGACGGCGCAAGCCAAGGGCAAGCCTCTGCTCGTATTGTTCATCTGCAATCACTGCCCCTATGTCATCCATATCGCCCAGAAGCTGGCGGAGCTGGCGAAGGGATGGCAGCGCGCTGGCTTGGCAGTGGTAGCGATCAACAGCAATGATCCGGGGGCCTATCCCGACGATGCGCCGGAAAAGATGCCTGCCGAGGCGGCTCGGGCAGGCTATGATTTTCCCTATCTCTTTGACGCCGATCAGTCGGTGGCCAAGGCATTTCATGCCGCCTGCACCCCAGATATCTTTTTGTTTGATCGGGCGGGAAAACTCTTTTATCACGGCCAATTCGATGCCGCACGGCCCAAAAACGACGAGCCCGTTACGGGTAAGGATCTCGACACGGCAGTGCGCGCCGTTCTTGCTGGGGAGGATGCCCCAAGCAAGGTGCAGCCCTGCATGGGCTGCAGCATCAAGTGGCGGCCGGGTAATGAGCCGCAGTAGAGGTCAGTAGAGGATTTGCGACAGGACGGCCTTGCGTAAGAAGGCAAAACCGCTGCCCTGCGACCGATGGCTGCGACGCAGACGCAGCAAACGCTTCTGTAGATCACGTTTGATGCGTTCGCGTTCTTGGGTGGCCATGAAGGAATGGTAGTTTGGGTAGTGTCGTACCCGCCGAAGTGCTGCCAGTAAATTCGCCCGATTGTCCATTGCAGTGTCCCTCTTGCAGTATGCAGAGGGTAAAGCAAGTATCGGGCCAAAATTATATTCTATTCTTGATCAAAGGGTTGCCTACGTTTACGGGATGGCCCGTTGGTCGTTTTGTCGTATTTGCACGACAAAAGGGCTTTAGTGGCGCCGGAATGCATCCACAATGAGCATCAGAGCGCCAATGGTGATGGCACTATCGGCAATGTTGAAATAGGGCCAATACAGGTTTCCCCAGTGCACACCAATGAAGTCCACCACATAGCCCAGTCGGATGCGATCAATGAGATTGCCCAGGGCGCCGCCCAGGATCAGGGCAAGGGCGATGGCGGTCCAATGCGCGCCCGGTTTCAGGCGTCGCAATATGGCGACGAGCACCACGACAACGATCACGGCAATGACGATTAGCAGCCAACGCTGCCAGCCGCCGGCGCCAGCGAGGAAGCTGAAAGCAGCACCGGTATTGTGCACCAGGCGAAAATTTAGGATGCCGGGAATGACGACGATGCCTTGCCCAAGCCGCCAGATGTGACTGAGCCAGAGCTTCACCCCCTGATCGAGGAAAATGACGAAGACGCTCAACCAGAGATAGCGCAGCATCAGCAGTACTCCCGTGTTTCGCCGCTACCCGCGACATTCTCCACGCAGCGACTACAGAGTTCCGGATGCTCGGGATGCTCGCCGATGTCGCTGCGGCGGTGCCAGCAGCGCGGGCATTTCGTGGCATCGTAAGCGGCCACCGTGATCTGCAAGCCCGGCAGGGCCTCTTCCGCGTCGACGGCGAGGTCGCGCAGTTGTAGATCGGAGCAAAGCAGCAGGAAGCGCAGCTCTTTCGCCATCGGCCGCAGCAATGCCAGCCAGTCGGCGTTGGCGGAGAGGGTGACCTGCGCATCCAGGGCGGAGCCGATTTTTTTCTCCTGCCGCAACTGTTCGAGGGCGGCATTCACGGCCTCGCGCAGTGCGAGCAGGCGCTGCCAGCGTGCATCCAGATCCGCGTCCTGCCCTTCGCCAAAATCGGGATAGCAGGCAAAAAACACGCTCTCGGCATTCTTCCAGGGCAGATGTCGCCAAATTTCCTCGGCGGTGAAGCTGAGAATGGGAGCCATCCAGACCAACAAGGCATCCAGCATCTTCGCCAGCACGGTCTGTGCCGAGCGCCGTGCCCGGGACTGGGTCTGGGTGGTATACAGACGATCCTTGAGCACATCCAGATACAGACCGCCGAGATCGATGGAGCAGAAGTTGTGCATGGCCTGCACCACGCGGTGGAACTGGAACTGCTCGTAGGCGCTATGGATTTCCTGCTGTACCTGGGCACAGCGTCCCAGCATCCAGCGATCCATCTCCAGGAGTTCGGATGCCGGCAAGGCGTCTGTACGCGGATCGAAATCGTGGGTATTGCCGAGGATGTAGCGGGCGGTATTGCGAATGCGCCGGTAGCTCTCGCCCAAGCGCTGCAAGATATTGTCGGAAATCGGAATTTCCCCCCGATAATCCTCGGATGCTACCCATAGGCGCAGGATGTCGGCACCATAGCGGTCGATGATTTCCTGCGGGGCGATGACATTGCCCACGGACTTGCTCATCTTGCGTCCTTCACCATCGACGGTGAAGCCATGGGTGAGCACTGCTAGGTAAGGCGCCCGCCCGCGGCTGGCGACGGATTCGAGTAAGGACGACTGGAACCAGCCGCGGTGCTGATCCGCACCCTCCAGATAGAGATCTGCGGGGCTGTGTAGTTCCGGGCGTCGTTCGAGGACGAAGGCGTGGGTGGAGCCGGAGTCGAACCAGACGTCGAGGATGTCGCTGACCTTGTGAAACTGCTCGTGGCCGCAGGCAGCACACTGATGCGGGGCATTGCCAAGAAAATCTTGGTCTGTGCCGCTGAACCAGGCATCGACGCCACCGGCCTCTACGGCCGCGCTAATGCGCTGGAAGACGTCGGCGTCGCGCAGGGGCTCGCCACACTGGGCGCAGGCGTAGAGGGCCACCGGTACACCCCAGGCGCGTTGGCGCGAGATACACCAGTCTGGCCGCTTACGTACCATGTCAGCGATGCGCTCTTCTCCCCAGGCGGGAATCCAGCGGGTCTCGGCGATCGCTTGCAGGGCCTGCTCGCGTAGCCCATTGCGCTCCATGCCGATGAACCATTGCGGCGTGGCGCGAAAAAGCAGGGGCGTCTTGTGGCGCCAGCAATGCGGATAGCTGTGTTCGATCTTTTCCTGGTGTAGCAGACGTCCACGTTCGTGCAGGAGGGCCGGTACAGCGCGATTGGCCTCGGCTGTGGAGAGTCCGGCGAGGCCGTCGCCGAGATCGTCACGATAGTGACCGTTACCCTGCAGCGGACTATCGATGGGCAGGTGATAGTCCTCGGCGGCCAGATAATCGTCCACGCCATGGGCGGGAGCGGTGTGGACACAGCCAGTGCCGGCATCGAGGGTGACGTGCCTGCCGAGGATGACCGGCACGGTTCTGGGCTGGAAGGGATGGTGCAGGCGCAGTCCCTCCAAGGCTTGGCCCCGGATCGTGGCGATGCACTGGGCATCTGGGTGTCCATAGCGGGCCAGGGCGGCTTCCGCCAGCTCGGCAGCCAGCAGCAAGACGCGCGCGCCAGCCTGCAGGAGAACGTAGTCGTACTCGGGATGCACGGCGACCGCCTGATTTGCCGGCAAGGTCCAGGGGGTGGTGGTCCAGATGACGACTTCTGCTTCGCTGTCGAACAGTGAAATGCCCAAACGCTGACAGAGATCCGCACGGTCCTCCACGAGGAAGCCAACATCGATGGAGGGATCGCTGCGATCGCGATATTCGACCTCGGCTTCCGCCAGGGCGCTGCCGCAATCGACGCACCAGTGCACGGGCTTGGCGCCGCGATAAACCTGCCCCTTGAGGGTAAGCTTGCCCAGTTCGCGCAGGATGTCGGCCTCGGCGGTATAATCCATGGTGCGATAGGGATGTTCCCAGTCCCCGAGGATACCCAGGCGGATGAAGTCGGCCTTCTGTCCTTCGATCTGCTCCGCCGCATAGGCACGACAGGCCTCACGGAAGGCCGCGGCGCTCAGCTTCTCACCGGGACGCCCGTGGGTCTTTTCCACTTGGATCTCGATGGGCAGACCGTGGCAATCCCAGCCGGGCACGTAGGGAACCCGCATGCCTTCGACCAGTCGCGACTTGTTGATGATGTCCTTGAGTACCTTGTTGACGGCGTGCCCGATATGGATCTTGCCGTTGGCATAGGGAGGGCCATCATGCAGGACAAAGCTCGGCGCGTCGGCGCGAGCCAGCAGCAGGCGTTGATACAGGTCCAGCTCCTGCCAGCGGGCCAGCAGCTCCGGTTCACGCTGGGGCAGTTTGCCCTGCATGGGAAAATCGGTTTTGGGAAGATTTAGAGTGCTTTTATAATCCATGGGCTTTCGATGTCATGGGTAGAAAAAAATTGCCGTACATTTTGTACGTCTTGCTGTATGGCGGCGATCAAGGTATCGAGATTGGGGTATTTTTCTTCATCCCGCAACTTGTGCAGCAGTTCGACGCCAACCATTTTGCCGTAGAGGTTCGGGCTCTCGGCGTCGAGGCAATGGGCCTCCAATACGAGACTTTTGCCATTCACGGTGGGGCGCAGGCCAATACTGATGGCAGCATTCCAGTGGCCAATGGGGCTGTAGAGCCGGCCGGCAAAAATGCCGCGCAAGGGCAGGGGGCGATGCGCCAAGGGTAAATTGGCCGTGGGGAAGCCCAGTTCGCGTCCCAGTTGATCGCCCCGCCGTACTCGACCACAGACGGTATAGGGGCGGCCAAGCCAGCGTGCCGCCTGCGCCAAGTCACCCTGTTCGAGAAACTGGCGGATGCCGGTGCTACTGACCCGCTGCCCGTCCAGCAGATAGGGGGGCTGCTCGTGCACCACAAAACCGTATCGCCTGCCCATTTGCTGCAGCAGCGCAAAATCGCCACGGCGCTGGGCGCCGAAGCGGAAATCATGGCCGACGAACAGCTCCCGCACCCGCAGACGTCGAACCACGATTTGCTCGACGAAGTCCTCTGCCGACAAGGCTGCCAGGGCAGTATCGAAGCGTGCGCAAACGACTTGGTCTGCCCCGTAGTGCCGGAGTGTTGCTGTCTTTTCGCGCAGGCTGCTCAGGCGGATGGGTGCCTTGTTACCGAGAAACAGCTCCCGTGGGAGGGGCTCAAAGGTGAGTACGCTGCGTGGCAATCCGCACTCCGCCATACCGGCAAGTAACCGTTGGTGCCCGAGGTGGACACCATCAAAGTTGCCAATGGTCAGCGCCTGTGCCGTTGCCATTGCCTGCCGTGGCAACGAGTGGAGACGAAAGGGCTGGATCATGGTGGCAAAAAGGCATCCGGGCAAAAAACCGCTGTAGTGTACCCGAATACCCCGTTCAGCGTCGACGTAACTGGCGCAGTTCCGGCAGGCGCAGGGCCCAGAGGAGAACCAGGTAGAGCAGAGCCCCCCCGGCAATGAGCAGCAAGAGGTGGGCAACCCGCGCTGCGGCGGACCAGTGTAGCCAATCGCTCGTGGCACCGCGCAGCAGGAAAAGGCTGACGGCGAGGGCCACGGCGCTGCAACTGGTTTTTACCAGAAAGACACGCCAACCGGGGGCAGGGCGATAGATCTCGTCCCGCCACAGACGGCGTGCCAACAACAGGGCATTGGCCAGGGCAGCGATGCTGGTCGCCAGCGACAGGCCGAGCTGGTGCAGGGGCCAGGCCAGGAGGAGGCTGATGAGAATATTGACACCGACACTGATGATGCCAAAGCGCATGGGGGTCCTGGTATTCTGGCGGGCATAGAAGGCCGGGGCGAGGACTCGCGCGGCAATGATCGGCAGAATGCCGAGGCCATAGCCAAACAGGCTGAGGTAGCTTTCTTCCATATCCTGGGCACTGTAAGCGCCATAACGAAAGAGGGTGATCAGCAGGGGTTTGCCGAGTACCAGCAGGCCAATGGTGGCGGGCAGGGCGATGAGCCAGGTCCAGCGCAAGGCCCAGTCCAGGGTGCGGGGAAACTCCGCCGTTTTGCTCTGGCGGCTGAGGGTAGGCAACACCACGGTGCCCAGGGCTACCCCGAAGACGCCTAGGGGAAATTCCACCAGGCGATCGGAATAGTACAGATAGGACACGACATTGGCGCCAACCAGAGACGCCAGTACCGTATTGATGAAGAGATTGATCTGCGCTGCGGAAGCACCCAGGGCCGCGGGTCCGAGCAGGCGCAGGGTGCGGCCTACGCCGGGATCGTTGCGGCGCAGACGTGGCCGGTGCAGGTGGCCGACCCGGTAGAGCGCCGGAATCTGAAACAGCAGTTGCGCAATCCCACCAAAGATCATGCCCCAGGCGACGGCAATCACCGGCTGGGCAAGGTGGGGGGCCCAGAAAAGTGCCGCAGCGATGATCCCGAGATTGAGAAATACCGGGGTGAAAGCAGGCACCTGAAAGTGTCCATAGGTGTTGAGGATACCGCCGGAAAGCGCGACCAGAGACACCAGCAGCAAGTACGGGAAGGTGATGCGGGTGAGGAGGACGGTGAGCTCGAATTTGGCCGGATCAGCGGCAAAGCCGGGGGCAAGAAGGTAGACGAGCAGACCAGCACCCAGGACCCCTGCCGCGGTAACGATCACCAGGGTCAGTAGCAGCCAGCCGCTGATGTCAGCGACGAATGCCCTAGTCTCTTGCACGCTGCGCTCCTGCACATACTCGCCTAGCACCGGCACGAAGGCCTGCGAGAATGCCCCTTCACCAAAAAGCCTGCGAAAGAGGTTGGGCAGGCGCTGGGCGACAAAGAAGGCATCGGCAGCCATCCCCGCACCAAACAAATGGGCAAGGATCACGTCCCGAGCGAAACCGAGCAGTCGCGATAAAAAGGTATTGCTGGCTACCTTGGCGACATTGCGCAGGGATACGCTCATCTTTGGGAAATTGCTGCTGGGGTGTTCACGCCGGTACTTCGCACCGCTATCTGGCCAGCTGCCAGTAGGACAGGGGGGATGCCGCTGCTTCGGAAAGAAGCATGCGATAGACGATGGCATTGCTCAGGACGGTCGTGACATAGTCGCGGGTCTGTTGATAGGGAATATTGGCGGCAAAGATCAATCCTGCCCATGGACCCTCGCCGAGGGTGATCTTTTGCAACCAGCGATTCACCGCTCCCGGTCCGGCGTTGTAGGCAGCGGCGAGAAGTACGGGGGAATCGCCGAACTGCGAACGCAGGTAGGCCAGGTAGGTGGTGCCAATCTGGATATTACCGGCCGCCGTCTGCAGATCAGCGGCAGCACTTTGCGGATAGCGGCTTTGCACCCAGGCCGCGGTGGCTGGCATGACCTGCATGATCCCCTGGGCGCCCACGGAAGAGCGGATACCGGGTGCAAATCCGGATTCCTGGCGGATCACACCGGCGACGAAGGAGGGGGAAAGACCATTACGGTTGGCGCTGGCGACGATGTCCTGACGATAGGGAAGCACGTAACCCTGTTGCCAGTCGGCATCGTTGCCGATGCGCGTGCTAGCATTGATGACCAGCAGCCAGGCCTGATTTTGTGCAGCCTGGTGGGCTGCCGCTTTGATGGCAGTGGCATCCGGGAGGGTATCGAGGTACTGCCCCCATTCCCACAGGGCATCGAAATACAGTCCCAGCTGATAGAGTTTCAGGGCGCGCCGCAGGCTGTTGTTTTTCGTCCCTGCAACAGCTGGCTGGGAGAATGCGTCAGCGACCAGCTCCGCAGGGCTCTGGCTGCGCGCGGGGAGACGCAGACTTTGGCCCAGGGCTGCACTGGCCAGCTGTCCATAGGCATCGAAGGGGGAAGCGATCTGTTGCCAGAGCTGTCGCGCCAATGCGCCCTTTCCAGTTTTTTGCAATGCCAGCGCCTTCCAGAATTGCCATTGGCTTTGTTGTGCCTGATCTGCCGGTAAGCGCCCTACGGCGGCAAGCACCAAGGGCCAATTTTGCTGCAACAGGGCTGAGCGCACCATCCAATGGAGAGTTTCCGCATTGGGCCGGAAGCTGGAGTCGACGCTTAGTGCGGCCTGATACCAGGCATTGGCAGTGCTCGTCTGGAACTTACGCGCAGCCTGCAGCGCTGCGCTATAGCACACCGAAGCACGCTGCGCAGGCGAAAGACCGGGCAGGGTCTGACTCTGGGCCACCGCGCGCGCGGAGTCGTTTGGCAGCATCGCGAGCAGAGCGAGATGTAGCAGTTCGGCGCCGTCGTGCGCGCCATAGCTCTGTAACGCAGAGCTGCCCTGGCTTGCCAGCCAGGTATTGGGGCTTTGCAGGAGTTTGTTCAAGGCCGACGCCGCAGGACCGGGAAGAAAACTGGCAAAAGTCGCGGCACTGTGGAGATGCTCGCCACGAATCATCTCCGCCAGTTTATGCCAGAGCAGCGTGTGCGAAATTTGCCCCTGGGCAAGGGCCGTTCGTGCCATCCGATTACAGGCGCCATTGCTCGCTGTCGCCGCATCCCATAGCGTGGCTGGGTTGCCAGTCTGTAACAGTGGGTTGTGCGCCGCATAACAACGGACGCTGAGGTTTTTTGGCGCGGGACCAGCCCGATAGAGCTCGGCGAAGTTCTGCCAGTCGTGTCGCCGTCCCAACTCCAGTAGCCATTGTCGGCGTAGCAGCAGATAAGCGGCCCCATGCGGGAACTCATTGGCGAAGGACTGAAATTGCATTGCTTGCAGTGTACGCAGCCGTGGCTGCAGGGACCAATAGGCTACCCAGGGGCCCATGTAGGTATTGGCAAGCTGGGGAAGTGCGGCCGCCGCGGGACGATAGTTGCCCTGGGCGAAGGCATCGGCGGCATTTTGCAGCAACTGCTCTTGCTGCGGAGTGAGGGCGCCATGGGCGAGACAGGAGATAAGTAGCAGTCCAGCCCCGAGCCAGTGACGCAGGTGCATCGGGTTTACTTTTGTTTGAGGTGTAGCCAGCGTGCGAGGTGTTTGCTCAGTGACTCACCGCGGCGGGGATGATCCTGCGCCAGCGGGCCGACATGCAGGTTGAGGGGTTCGCAATGGTCCTTCCCGTGGCAGATGACGCCATGCGATGCACAGGACGCGCCGGCTTGTTGCAACACTGCCACCATGTGTTCTTCCAGTTCCGCACCGCAACGGCCATCATACTGGATCAGGGCAAGGGCCTTTTCCGGCAGGTAGTCGATATGCCCCCCGAGTTTTTCAAATTCTTCTAGTTTCTTGCGTGCGTCCGGAGTGACGCCATGCAGGGCACCGCTGATGATGAAGCGATCGGGTCGTTTACTGCCGCTTGTGCTCATGACTTCCCTCGATAGCGCGTTCGTGATCTTTCTCTCGATGGCCATAGATGATGCCACCTAGCGCGCGAGGAGGGAAGCCGCTCAGCTCCTGGCAAAGATGCGACTGAACAGGAAGAGTAGCGCCCCCTGAACGCCAACAAAAAAACTCAATGGCCAGTTGGACCAGTAGGAGAGGGCGATGGATGACCAACTCAGCAGCTCGGCAAAGAGGATGGCGAGCGCCCAGGCGTGATATGGACGGCGCGACAGTCGTTGGGCGGCAGCGGCGGGACTCACCAACAGGGTGAACACCAGCAGGGTGCCGACCACCGGCACGGCGGCGGCGCTGACCAGGGCGAGGAGAAGGAGAAAAAACCACTCTATACGTGCGCTGGAGATGGCGTGTGCGTTCGCGAGCTCAGGTTGGGTGGATTCCAGAAGCAAAATGGGAAACTGCCAGAGGAGCAGCAGCAATACGACGCTGACGAGCAGGGCCAGAGGCAGGAGACTGGCAGAGGAGATGCCTAGCACTTCGCCAAAAAGCAGGCCGTAGACCCGTGCAGCATATTCCCGACCCAGGCTCAAAAACAGTCCGCCCAGGGCCAGAAAGCTGCTCAGCAGCAGCCCCATCGCTACGTCGCGACGTCCCAAAAGAGAAAAAATGCGAAGAAAGAGGACGCCGATGATGGCAAAACCGCCCAGTCCCCAGAGGGGGGCAAAACCCAGCAGACTGGCCAAGGCACCACCGGGAAAGGCAGCCAGGGGCAAGGCATGGGCGGCAAAGGCGCTGCGCCGAAGAACGACGAAATAGCCGAGGCTGCCGGCGGCAATGGCCAGCAGGGTGGCGGCAATCCAGGTGTGCAGGAGAAAACTGGAAAACATCAGCGCTTGGTCCGTCGCCGGGAGGCCAGAGCTGCGCTGGCCAGGTACAGCAGGAGAATCAGGAGTACGACGAAAAAGCTTACCGGCCAGCTGGCACCATCCGACCAATAATAGCTCATGAACGCGAGGTAGATGCCGCCCAGCACGGCGGTGAGGGCGATTCCTTGGGCGTAGAGGAAGCTCTGCCAGGGCCTGCGGGCCAGACGCAACGCACTTGCCGCAGGGCCGAGCAGCAGCGCGGTGGCGAGGATGACGCCAATGGAGAGGGCCGACAGGGCCGCCGCGGTACCGAGCAGCAGCAGGTAGAGCAGTTCCAGGCGGCGTACGGGCAATCCTGCGGCACGCCCGAGATCGGGGTTGGCAGCAATCAGCAAGAGCGGGCGGTAGAGCAGGACGATCAAAGCAATGGCGACTCCCACGAGAAGGATCGTTGGCCAGAGCAGTTGCGGATCCAACGCAAAGATCGACCCAAACATGACCTCCACTGTGGCGCCGCTGGCTTGCGTGCTGCTCACGTCCAAGTAGAGGAAGAGTGCGGAAATTCCCAGTGTCGCCCCGAGCACTACACCGGTGGCCAGATCGCGTTCACGGGCGCGTCGCAGGCCCAATGCCCCCATGGCCAGGGCCGCCAACCAGGCCATGCCGAGGAATCCCCACAGGGCGGCACTCCCAAGAAAGATTGCCACCGCTCCTCCAGCACTACTACCGTCCCCCAGGGCGTGA
Source organism: Acidithiobacillus sp. TH-A67 (assembly GCF_057473545.1). Classification (NCBI taxonomy): domain Bacteria; kingdom Pseudomonadati; phylum Pseudomonadota; class Acidithiobacillia; order Acidithiobacillales; family Acidithiobacillaceae; genus Acidithiobacillus; species Acidithiobacillus sp. TH-A67. The sequence continues at coordinate 33,995 of NZ_JBYCKU010000047.1, read as the reverse complement.
CCGGCAAAGCTATGCTGCCGCAGCACGGTAAAGATCCCTATGCTGCCGTTCAGGATTGCCGCCAGTGCACCGATCCATAGGGCAGTCTGCACCGCGGAATTGTGCAGAAAGCTCGCCAGATGCAGGGGATCAGTCATGCTGATCCAGATGTTCGTGGACGTGGCAGGGGATTTCCAGGCCCTGCTGCGGGTTTTCGGGCAGGACCAGTAGGCGTCCGCGATGCTGCAATACTTCTACTGGGTAACCATAGAGCCGGTTTAATACATCGCTGCGCACGACCTCGGCCACGTTGCCCGCCGCAGCCCGGCCACCGACCAGATACACGAGATGATCGAGTATGGGCAGCAAGGGGTTCATGTCGTGCGCCGTGACCAGGACGCTGATCCCTTGTTTACGGGCCAGTACACCCAGTAGCTCCACCAGGCGGCTGGCGCTGGCGAAGTCGAGGTTGGCAAGAGGCTCATCGAGGAGAAGCAGGCGCGGTCGACGGGCGAGGGCATGGGCAATGACGGCGCGCTGCTGTTGCCCGCCCGAAAGCATCCCTACCCGTTGTTCAGCAAAGCTTTCGGCCTGCACCGCGGCAAGCGCGTCAGCCACCGCTGCAGTATCCGACCGTTGCCACCAGTGACGGCCCGTTTGCCCCAGAGCCACCAGATCTCGGGTGCGCAGGGGTAGGTACGGATCGAAAGCGATCTTTTGCGGAACATAGCCAATCTGCGAAAGTTGTCCGCGTGCTGTCTTGCCCAGCACTCGGATGCTACCTTTCTGCCAGGTCTGAATGCCCAGGATGCTGCGCAAGAGGGTGGTTTTGCCCGCACCATTTTCACCAATCAGGGCGGAGACGCTCCCCTTCTTCAGGGTAAAAGAGATGTCCTGCAATACCTGTCTGCCGCCGAGGCGTACGCCCAGGTTGGAGACTTCCAGAACGGGATCAGTCGAGACAGAAAAGGCAGGCATGCATGCGTACCAGCGCAACAGAGTTGCGGAATGTAGGATGGGTATACTTTGCTGTCAAGCGCTCCGGTGCGCTCCGGTGCGCCCGTTCGCCATGTAGCTGCGAATCTTTCTGCAGCTGTGGTGGAACGCGACCATCATTGTGCTCGTTCTTGCCCACTGAATGCGCTTTTCTCCCACCGCGGGGCTGGCCCTGCGGAAAGCCTAACATGGGAGGCAAACCAGGTTTGATTATAAATCAGGACTCTGGTACGGTATTTAGTCATTAAGCCAATGAATCAGTGCCATCCTCCGATGTGAGTTTCAACCCCATTCTTTATTGCGGTCACTGCTAACCGCACTCAGGCGAAGCTTTCGCCTTTCTCATTTTCGAACTCTACTGCTGCTTCCTGCCGCACTGCGGGCCTAAGCGCCCAACCCGGCATGGAGACGCATTTGCCTCAAGTGGAGCAGTCCGATGCAAAGCCTGTCCCGATTTGAAGAAAACAAGATCAATATCCTTAGCGGCATTACTGTGGCGCTGGCTCTGGTGCCGGAAGCCATCGCCTTCGCCTTTGTCGCCCATGTTTCGCCGTTAACCGGCTTGTACGCGGCGGTTATCCTGGTGTTTGTCACCTCGCTGTGGGGTGGGCGACCAGGTATGGTATCCGGCGCCAGCGGTGCTACGGCGGTGGTGGCGGTATCGTTGGTGGTTTCCCACGGGGTAGAATACCTGTTTGCTGCCGTCGTCCTGATGGGCCTGCTGCAACTTTTCTTCGCGGCGGCGCGGCTGAGTAAATTCGTGCGACTGATTCCACACCCGGTCATGCTCGGTTTCATCAACGGCCTCGCTATCGTGATCTTCATGGCGCAGCTAGAGCATTTCAAGGTCAAGGATGCCCAAGGCGCCATGGTCTGGATGCAGGGTACGCAGCTTTATATCATGATCGGACTGGTCGCCCTGACCATGGTAGCTATTTACCTGACGCCGCGCATCACTAAGGCGATCCCGGCAACGCTCGCAGGTGCGTTAGTGACCACCCTCCTCGTGGTCGTCTTCAAGATTCCTACGGTGACCATCGGCGATGTGGCATCGCTGGCCGGCGGTCTGCCCAGCTTTCATTTGCCGGAAGTGCCATTGACCTGGCATACGCTGGTTGTCATCTTCCCTTACGCCCTGGTTATGGCCGCCAACGGTTTGGTGGAAACCTTGTTGACCCTGGATCTGATTGACGAGATGACCGACACCCGCGGCAAGCCGAATCGGGAGTCCATGGCGCAGGGTCTTGCCAATGTGGTCAGCGGCTTTTTTGGCGCCATGGGCGGCTGCGCCATGCTGGGGGAGAGCATCATCAACGTCGGTAACGGCGCCATCAAACGCCTTTCGGGCATTACCACGGCTATTTTCTTGCTGTCCTTTATTGTGCTGGCCTCAGACTGGATTAGCCAGGTGCCCATTGCCGCACTGGTCGGCGTGATGTTCGTGGTGGTGGAAAAGACCTTTGAATGGAGCAGTCTGCGCTTTTTCGGCAAGGTGCCGCGTACGGACATAGTCATCGGCATTCTGGTCGCCGCCATTACGGTGCTGGTCAATATTACCTTGGCGGTAGTGGCGGGAGTCATCATCGCGGCGCTGGTCTTTGCCTGGCAGCACGCCAAGCAGATTGAAGTCAAAACTAGCATCGATACGGAGGGGCATAAGATATACACCCTGCAAGGAACGCTGTTTTTTGCCTCGGTGAGCGCCTTCCGTAATCTCTTTACCCCGGCGGAAGATCCGGACGTGGTCATCATCGACTTCGGCGGGGCACGGATTGTCGATCATTCCGCCATCGAGGCTATTGATGCGCTGGCGGAGCGCTACAAGAAGCGGGGCAAGAAGCTGTATCTGCGCCATTTGAGCGGTGACTGTCGGGATTTGCTGGAGAAGGCAAAGGATCTGGTCGTCTTTAACGTGGCAGAAGACCCGCGTTATCATGTGGCGGATGATAAGATCAGCTGAGGATTCGTCCATAAAGCGCGTGCTTTGCGCCCATCGCATGCGCCCACATCTGACCTCCGATGGAGAAGTGCCACCATTCTCCAACATGCTGCGCAAACCCCGCCTGGGTCATGACCGAGACCAAAAGTCATCGACAGGACCGCGCATGGGTATATCCCGACCTTCTCCATCCACCAGTTTACAGTCTATGGCGGCACCCGTGCTGTGGGGCGGCGGACAGCAGGGATCCGGATCGGGAATCCCCCCAAAGCGGTATACTTTGGGGGCGAGTCGGGCATAGATTCCAGACCATGAAGTGCTGAACCGCCAGAGGGCGATAGGCGTCGAACAGCGTAACGCGCCATCCCAAGTGTCGGCCCGACAAGAAGGATTGCGCCCGATATAAGGCGCCCCTTTCTCTCGAAATCGGATCAGCAGGCGCTTGACCTGCCGCACGCTCAGCCCGAGCTGCTGTGCCGCCTCTTGCTGCCGTAGTGTCCGACTGACCAACTGCTGCATCACCTCCAGCCGGTCCACCGCCTTCTGCGTCATCGTAATGATCTCCTCTGTCACCGCCCCCAAAACCAAAAGGGGATATTTTACAATTGGACAAAGAGGACATTACGTCTTTGGATTAACAAAAGTGGCTTGGCGGAGTATGGGATCCGCCTAGCATGATATGCTTGCCAGAGAATCTAGGGAGAAAACTATGGCGGCATTTGGTACGAGTGGTTTGCGGGGATTGGTGACGGAGTTGACCGACGCAGTGGTGGTTGGGTACGTGTCGGCGTTCCTGCGGTATTTGCAGACGCTGGGAGAGTTTGAATCAGGTGCGGAGGTCTTTCTGGCTGGAGATTTGCGCCCTAGCACGAGCGCCATCCTCGAAGCGGCCTGGCAGGGCGTGCTGGAAACCGGTGGAACGCCGCGCTATCTCGGACGTATCCCTTCGCCGGCCCTGGCCTTTGCCGGTTTTCAGGCCAGGCTGCCGTCGCTCATGGTGACTGGCAGCCATATCCCCTTCGACCGTAATGGTATCAAGTTCAATCGGCCAAAAGCCGAGCTCAGTAAGGCCGACGAGGCTGGGATCCTGAGGGCTTTACCTTCTTCCGACCCAGAGAAGTTCACGCCAGCAGGGGCGCTGCGCCAACGGTCGCAGTTGCCCGATGCCGAAGAGTTCGGGCTTACTCAATACCGCCGTCGCTACCTCGATTTTTTTGTAGGGGAACCTCTGCGCAACTGGCGGATCGGTGTGTACCAGCATTCGGGAGTGGCGCGGGACCTGTTGCCGGGGCTTCTGCAGGCCCTGGGTGCAGAAACGGTGCTGTTGGGGCGCTCGGAGGAATTTGTGCCCATGGATACCGAGGCCCTGCGCCCGGAAGATCGTGTCCTGGCCGAACACTGGGTGTCGGGGCATGGCCTGCAGGCGTTACTCAGCACCGATGGCGATGCCGACCGGCCGATGCTGGCCGACGAGACTGGGGCTTGGTGGCGTGGCGATCAGCTGGGGCAAATTTGTGCGGCGTTGTTGGGTGCCGACGGGGTGGTGACACCCATTTCGAGCAATACCGGACTCGAAAGCAGTAGAAAGTTCCGGCGGACTTTACGCACCCGCATCGGGTCGCCTTATGTGATTGCCGGTATGGATCAGTTGTTGGCAGAGGGCTACGCCCGGGTGATGGGGTATGAGGCGAATGGCGGGTTTCTGCTCGCCTCTACTTTGCGGGAAGAGGGCCGCAGGCTAGAACCCCTCCCCACTCGGGATGCCATCTTGCCCATGCTCGCCGCTCTGATCGCCGCAGCGCAAGCTGGTGCGCCGCTCTCCGGCCTTCTGCAGGAGCTGCCACAGCGCTATACCAGTAGTGATCGGGTGCAGAATTTCCCCACGGAGCGGAGCCGCGAACTGCTGGCCCGTTACCAAGAGGGAGGCGGCAATCTGGCGGCCTTCAATGAGGATTTCTCGGGCTTGGGTTTTGTCGGCACGGCAATGGACCTGACTGACGGAGTTCGGATGCAGAGTGATGCCGATGAGATTCTCCATTTGCGTCCTTCGGGTAATGCCCCGGAGTTGCGTTGCTATGTAGAGGCAGCGACGGCAGAGCGTGCGGATGCGCTGCTGGCGGCAGCGATGCAGCAACTCCATTTCTGGAAATCTGTCTAGCCGATGCGTTGGCGCCGTCGTTCCTCCTGGATCTATACTGGCCTGAGTCTCTTTGCCATCGCCTTGTTTTTAATGGTGATGCGCTATTTAGGGGTGGTATTCGAGACCAACGCCAAGGCACAGCTTGCGTTACATGGGTCGACCGCAGGCGTGGACGCCTTGCTCCATTTGGCCGCCATTTGTAACTGGGTGCGTTGGCGCTGGATTGCTAATCTGCTGTTGCTGGCACTGGTAGTCACGATTTTTGGTCTGGGGCGCGATTGGTGGACGGCGCGTCATTGACCGCCCCGTCGCAGCGGGTCAGTCGCTGGACGAGCTGAATGGACGAGTGGCCAGCAGCGCTTCGAGCAGCCATTCCGCCAGGAAAAACAGGCTACGTACGACGACGCTGGCGACATACCACAGGACCAGAAAACGCAGGGCGTCGAGAAGATAGGGAGCCCAAAATGGTGCTGTGGAAGAAATTGCCGGGGGAAGCAGCGAGGTACCACTGGCGGCGGCAATGGCGGCAGCGAGGGCAATAGCCCAAAGGCGGAATTTTGGCCAAAGTGGTACTGGGGCAGTGGCGACTTCTGCCTCTTCATTTGCCGCCAGCTCCTGTTTTGCCACCCGAACTTACTCCCCAGAGATCCCCGCTACTGCGGCCAGAACCTTGTCGCGCAACTTGTCGAGCTGAGTCTGTACCATTTGACTCAGGCTTTTCAGTTGTTCCGCGCCCTTGCCAATCTCGGCGGTGTCGTTTTCTCGCACGGATTGGACCAGGCGTAGTCCCAGCTTGTGTACCTGTGGGTGCACCTGCTGCAGGGCGGCGAACTCCGTGCTCTGTGTCAGTGATACATCGTTCAGATTGTCCATCCATTTCCCCAAACTACAGGCGTGTTCGTCCTTGAGCTCGTCTGCCCCGAGGCTGGTATCACCGGTGCTGATGGCTTCGAGAACCTTTCCTACCCAGCGCACATGGTCGCTCTTGGCGATACTGAGACGCACGGCAACGGGCACGTGCCCTGCCGTGGCGTCTTCGGCGGCCTGCTCGAGGTCATTTTGTACCTTTCCGAGGCAGTCTCGAATTTCCTTGAAACTGTCATCGAAGTCGCGCATCGATCTACCCAGTGTTTGCATGTGCACACCCATCGCCTCGGCGGCGGCGATTTCCTGGGCGCTGCCGGCAATGATGTTCTGTATATTGTCCTGGGTTCCCTGGGCGGAATGATTGGCCATACCCAACACCTCGGCAACCGTCTCGAGAGAATCGCCGCCACGACGCAGGTGCTGGATACTGGAAGACACCCGATCCTCGACTTCGGCAGCGCCCTCATTGATGCTGGTGGCGGCATTACGGATGTCGCTCGCGGCCCGAGAGGAGCTCTGCGCCAGCTTTTTGACTTCGTCTGCCACGACGGCAAAGCCCCGCCCATGTTCGCCAGCGCGGGCGGCCTCGATCGCTGCGTTGAGCGCCAGCAGATTGGTCTGTTTGGCAATCTCCTGCACCTTCACCGCCAGGGTGGTGATGGTCCGGGTCTGCTCCAGAAAGGCCTGGACCGTTTTGCCCATGCCATTCACCGCCTGCTCGACGAGATCCATTTCACCGATGAGTTCGGAGAGACGCTCATTTCCCAACTGTACATCGCGCAGGGTGTGTTCGGCGAGGTCCTGGTTGGCCGCTACCGCAGCCGCAGAATCCTTGACCGCGCGAATGAGCGCCTGTGCCTGATCGAGCAGAGACTGGCTGTCGAGTTCGGCGCGTTGCAGGCTTTTCTGAAACGCCAACCCGAGAAGATGGATGTTGTTTGTTCCCTGATAAGCCAGCGTCTGCTGATCGAGCACCTGGCAATATTGTTGCAGTCGTTGCCGCTGTTGCTCACAGATCGGCGTTATCGAGCTCTGGAATTCCTCATCTTCGCGCAGCAAGCGGATGGTTTCGGGATCACCATCGAGGCAGGCATCGAGTAGGGAAGCGAGAGAGTCTGGATGGTTTATCATGGTTCTGGCCTCGTGTTATCGGCGATGGATGACACTGGTGATGGCCCGCGCCAGGTCATCGGGTATAAATTTGGCCACGTAGCCATCGGCGTTCACACTCTGGGCATGGGCCTCGTTGGCACTACCCGAGAGTGAGGAGTGGATGACCACTGGCAGCGCGCGCAGGTTTTCGTTCTCCTTAATGCGACGCGTCAGGGTGAAACCATCCATCTCTGGCATTTCCAGGTCGGTGAGGAGCATCGCGACCTTGTCGGTGATGGCGCGGCCCTCGGCGCGCGCGTCCTTGGCCAGCTGTTGCAGACGCTCCCAGGCCTCCTTGCCGGTTTTGGTGCCGATGAAGGGGAGGCCCAGGCTGCGAAGGGTTTTTTCGATCTGACTGCGGGCCACTGCGGAATCATCGGCGTAGAGAATGACTGAGCCTGCCGGGATTTCCACGTGGTGCTGTTGACCGAGTTCATCGCCGCTCTTGAAGCGGGAGGGTAATACCTGACGCAGGATATGTTCGACGTCGAGTACTAATGCCAGCCGGGCCTTTTCCTCGTCTTCGTCAAGTCGCGCGAGACTGGTGACCAGCCCGCCGACCGCCGCACCTTCGGCGGAAAGCACCCGGCTCCAGTCGAGGCGAACGATTTCCTCGACGTCCTCCACGGCAAACCCTTGTACGGAGCGTTCATATTCGGTGACCAACAGGATGTTTAGTCCGCTCGCCTGACAACCGACGACACTGGGCAGATCGATGACGGGAAGGATTTGCCCACGGATGTTGGCGACTCCCAGGACATGCTCCGGCGCCCCCGGCATGGGGGTGATCTTCGGCATGACCAAGGCCTCGCGGACCTTGAAGACATTGATGCCGAAGAGCTCCTGACTGCCCAGGGCAGCGTCGGCTCCGAGGCGGAAAACGAGCAGCTCGAACTTGTTGGTGCCCGCCAGTTGGGTCCGTTCATCTACGTTTTGTAAGGTCGATCCATTCATTTTGCATCTCCAAGCTTCTCCGCCGCTTCGTAAGCCATTTTCTCCAGGCCCTGGATGGTTTGATCCTTCGCTTCTTCCAGCGCTCTCCGTTGCCGCTCGATTGCTTGTTGATCTCCGCGTTCCGCAGCGGCTTTCAGCGCCTTGGCCGCTGCATGTAGAGCAGCGTGGGGAGCCGCAATCGCCTGGAACTGTGGATTATTTCCCATCAGCTCCTGACCGGCACCGTCATACCATCGACCAAAATCGCACTGGTGTTCGTCAGGAACATCGGAAACAAGCTGATCTGAACTAGAACGACTCAGGTCTTCTTCCATTTGCAGAGCGAACAGCTCGTGATCTGCAATGGCAGACTCCGTGGAGAGCAACACGGACATCTGCCGGAAGTTTTCCAGTGTTTGCGAGAGGCGCTGCGTCACGGCCTCGGCATTTTGCGATTGCTGATTTGCTTTTTGACTGGAAACGCTAATGCCTTGCGAGGAGGTCTGAATCGAAACAATGTTTTTTTGCACATCTTCCGTGGCCTCCTGAACGCGTTTGGAAAGACTTCGTACCTCATCCGCTACCACGGCAAATCCCCGTCCATGTTCCCCGGCCCGGGCCGCCTCAATCGCTGCATTCAAAGCCAGCAGATTAGTTTGGTAGGCAATCTCCCGAATGGTCTGGGCAATCCCCTGGATTGTGCCCACATCCTTCTGCAGGTTCTCCGTCGCCTGCTGGTTTTGTCGCAGGATTCCGCCAATCTCGCGCACCGATGCTTCCACATTGCGCATGGACGCCAGTGTCTCTTGGCTGGTGGCGGTCAATGTACTGCTATTTTTTTTGGCATCGTTGCTAATCCTTTGTACGATTTTCTCAATCAGATTGCTCTGCTGTTTGGAGAACGTTACGTCTTTCGCAATCTCGATGACTTGCTCTACCTTGCCGCTTGCATCCAGAACGGGAAGATATTCTGCATCCAGAAAAAGAGAGACTCCGCTTTTCGTGCGGCGTTCAAAGATACCGTGTTGCGGCCTTCCCTCCGCGAGATCTCGCCAAAACTGCTGGTACTCGGGACTTTGCGCGTAGGCAGGGAAACAGAGGATGCGGTGGTGTTGTCCGATAATCTCTGCTTTTTGATATCCTACAGCATGCAGAAAGTTTTCATTGGCATCCTGGACGATGCCGCTGGGGGTGAAAACGATCAACGCACTCGTTCGGTCCAGGCTCTGCCAGATCTGTTGCAACACAGAATCACTGGGCATCTCTATTGACATGACTTAGCTCCTCGGAAAACGGTAAAGGGAATGACGATCGTGCATGGTTTTTCTCCTTGCTCTGCCCGGGAGCTTTTCATGCAATGCCGCTACCCACGGGGAGGGCGGCAAACCAGTCCAGAAACCGTTGTACTTGAGGACCACTATAGATGGCGCCGTGTTGCGGGCAGAGGTAGTCGATTTCCAGTTTGCTCACCCGCTCGATCCAGTCGTTCTTGGCGCGGTTGGAGGGCATCCAGCGCTGGTGGAAATAGCGCGCCTTCTCGATGTGGGCGGCAAAGGCCTTGCCGTCAGCATCGCGGCGATCCACCCAGGCACCGTGGCCCGGCGGCAGCAGGGCCGCACCGACGTCGCCGCTGAAGAGTACTTTCGCCTCCGGATCGTAGACATGAAAGTTGGCAGACGAGTGTAGGTAATGCGCCGGGATGAACTCCAGCCGGCGTCCGCCAATCAGGATGTTGCCTCCGGCGTCGGGAATGTCCTGCAGCGGGGCTTCCAGGGCACCATAGTGGCGGATGAAACCCTCCCAGAGGGCGGGAATATGCCATTGGATTTTCGGGTTACAGGCGTGCCACAGCGGTAGGCTGGAGGCAATGTCCGGATCCTGATGCGAGACAAAGGCGCCTTGGATACTGGCGGGTGGGACGGCTTCCACGAGGGCAGCAAAAACCTGCGGAAAAATTTCAAAACCACCGGGGTCGAGGAGGAAGGCTTGCCCCTGGGATTCCATGACATAGACATTGGAATCAATGACACGACTTTCCTCCTGGTCGTAGAGAATCCACCAGCGATGATCCCTGGCCTCGAAGACTTTAGTAGCTTTCATTTTGTAACCGCTCCAGTTGCTGACGATAATCGCGTACGGCGCGCGCAACGATCCGTACGGCTTCCCCCATGTCGCGCGACACCCGCATCAGCGGCACGCCACTCCCCTCGACGAGCGCGGCCTCGATGCGGCCGTTCGTCACCACATATTCCTGTTCCTCCACCCCCTCTTGCAGAATGCGCACCTCCTCCAGCAAAAGACGAAGGATCCGGCGGGCATCCTCCCGCTCTTGGGTAATGATTTTCTGAAAATCCTGTCGGGTGTTCTTCAGGCCTACACACCGGCCGTGCAGGGCTTCGCCATGGCTTTGCGTCATTTGCTCGAAGTTCTGGAGCAGGCGCTGTTGCTGCAGGATGCGCATCTGCGCTTCGATCAGCGGCGCGATGTTTTCCTGCAGATGGGAGGCAGACTCACGCAACAGCGCGGCACGTTCACGGAAGGCCTGCGCTACGACACCGTAACCTGCCAGGGCGTTGCCATGTTTTTTGACGAGAACCATGGCATTGAGGGCGCGGCGATCGATGTCGCGCAAGGCGCGATCGATGTCTTGCCGTGCCCGAAACGAGGCATTGACGACCTCCATGACCCGTTGTTGTTGGCGTATGAGCTGTTCTGGAGTCATCGTGCTGCTCCCATCCGTTCGATTGCATGGCGACTCAAAGCCTGGGCATCGAGAATCAAGACCACACTCCCGCGTCCGGAAATGGTAGCTCCCTGATACCAGTTCTCTTTGTCTAGAAAATCAAGGGGTTTGACGACGGAATCTTCGTTGCCAAGGACCTCGGAAACCAGGAGCAGACCCCGCTCGGTCAGAATCCCCTCCACCGATTCACTGGCGAGTTGCAAGTTTTGTTCATACAAAAGGGCCCCTAAATCGATCATCGGGGTGACTTCACCGTCGTCGAGGCGATACAAGCTGCGCCCTTGCATGCGGTGAATACGGGTTTCCTGGATCTCGACCAGGCTGGCGATGGCGCTTACCGGAAGCGCATAGATCTCTCGTCGCAACCGCAGATACAAAACCGGCAGAATGGCCAGGGTAAGCGGGAATTCCATGGAAATCGTGGTACCTGCCCCCAGGTTGGTGCGGATATCGAGCTGGCCGCGCAGCTTGTGCACGGTCTCTTTCACGACATCCATGCCCACTCCGCGCCCGGAGAGTTCGGTGGCCTGCTCCTTGGTGGAGAAGCCTGGACGAAAGATCAGCTCCAGGGCCTCCTGTTCGGATAGGCGCGCTGCTTGTTCAGAGCTGAGCACACCTTTCTCTATGGCCTTCTGTACGACCATCTGCCGGTCAATCCCGCGGCCATCGTCACTGACTTCGATGCGCACCCGGTCACCCAGATGAATGGCGGCGACGCGAATCGTGGCCGTTTCCGGCTTGTGGAGCGCGCGGCGCTGTTCCGGTGTTTCGATACCATGATCGAGACTATTGCGAATGAGGTGGGTCATGGGGCCGGAGAGGGCATCCACCACTGCCTTGTCGATCTCGACCTCTTCCCCGATGATTTCGAGCTGCACGTTTTTACCGAGTTGCCGCGAGGCATCCCGCACCACCCGCGGCAATTGCTGAAAGATGCGCTTACAGGGTTGCATGCGCAGGCGCATGGCATTGACCTGCAGATCATTGACGCTCAGGTCTAACTCCCGGGCGATGCGCCCAAGATCTTCATTTTCGTCGAGCAGTCTGCTGATGGCGGAGCCGAGGCGGTTACGCAGTAATACGAGCTCACCCACCTGATTCATGACCGCATCCAGACGCGCGGCATCGACGCGCAGGGTATTCTCCATTTCGCTAGCGGCACTCGTCACGGTCCGCGGCGCCGCTTTGGGGTTGCCCCCCGCAAGGGGTTTTGGCGCCTCGCCGGCGCTTGCAGCTGGAGCTGTAGATGGACTAGGCGACGCCGCTTCTGCTGTCGGCACATCGTGCATCCTGGCCGCCGGATTGTTTTGCTGGGTGGTGTCTGCTGCGGGCAGGCCGGGCGCTCCTCCGGGCCCATACAGCTGGTCGAGGGCGGCTTCAAACTCGCTCTCGGAGATATTGTCTGTAGCGGACTTGGGCGCGTCCATCCCCGGTGCCTGCGTGCCATAGAGTTGATCCAAAACGGCCTCGAACTCGCTTTGTGAAATTTCATCCTCGGAAGTAGCTTCCGGCGTGTCGCAATTTTCATTGTGTTGCGCAACGTACACGCCGGATTTCCCCTGCTCGTCGAGGCGCTGCTCGGCATAGAGGGTCCCGGAAGGGGCTGGCTCCACGGAGGCGGATGCCAGATTTTGCTCAGACGCTTCTGGAGGAGGGCTGCTTTGTGGCGTGGCAACCCCAGCGGCCAAGTCGCGGATCCGGGTCCCGAGATCTTCGGGGCCGGGGGCTGGGTCGTCACCTTGGGCTAGCTCCTGCAGCATGCCATCGATCACGTCCAGTCCACGCAGGATGGCGTCGATCATGTCACTGCTGACGCAGAGTTGATGGCTGCGTAGTTTGTCGAGCAGGTCTTCCAGGTGGTGTGTCCAGTCGACCAGATTCTGTGCCTCCAGAAAGCCGGCTCCGCCTTTCAGGGTATGAAAGGCACGGAAGAGGCTAGCGAGTAGCTCGTCATCTTCCGGCTGGTCTTCCAGGCAGAGGATTTCTTCCTGTGCCTTTTCCAGAAGCTCGCGGGCTTCGGCGAGGTAGTCCTGGAGAATATCCATATCCATGATCAAATCCCCAATTCTGCTAGAAGGGCATCGACGCCATCCTGATCGATGTCCGGATTGTTCTCGCCCGGCTCGGTGGCAGCGGACGACTGCCCTTCCATACCCATCTCAAGAAGAGTCTGGCTGATGCGGTTTTCGACGGCGCGCAGCAGGTTGATGGCCTTTTTCAGCCGCTGTCCGGCAAGGTCCTGCCCCTGCTGGCTGGCGACGATGCGCTGCAATGCCTGATCGATCTGCCCCAGTTCGGGGTCGATGAAGGTATGGTGGGCACTACGTATGCGCTGGAGAGCGCCTTGCGCCAACTCCACTGCAACCAGTGTGGCCATGGTCTGCTCTTCCGTCAGGCGCAAGGCCTCTTCCAGGGGATCCTTGGCGCCAGCGAGATCCTCTCCGGCGGTGTTGGCGATGCGCCGCAGCCCCTCGCGGAGTAGCAGCTCGATTTCGTTCAGGGAACGCTCTGCCGGCTGACCCGTCATTGGCTCGCCCCCTGGGCTGCCTGCAGCCGCTTGAAGATGGCGTCGAGTTTTTCGCGCAGGGTTTCGGCGGTGAAGGGCTTGACGATGTAGCCGTTTACCCCGGCCTGGGCGGCCTCGAGAATGTTCTCGCGTTTGGCCTCGGCGGTGACCATGAGGACCGGAATGTGGCGCAACTGGCCATCTGCGCGGATGGCACGGAGTAGGTCGATGCCTTGCATATTGGGCATGTTCCAGTCCGAAACGACGAAATCGAAGGGACGACCATGCAGCTTCTGTAGCGCCTGCACGCCGTCCTCTGCCTCGTCAAAGTTGGTAAATCCGATTTCGCGCAGAAGATTGCGAACGATCCTCCGCATGGTCGAAAAATCGTCGACAATGAGAATGCTGATGTTTTTGTCTACTGCGTCTATGCCCATGGGCTGGCTCCGCCTCCGGAAATGAATCACTCAAGCACTTCAGTAGGCGCAAGCAAAAGACATTCCCGCCATGCGCCGTACCCTCTCTAACTTCAATACGGCACGGTGGCGGGAAAACTTGAGAGACTCAGGATGGAGAGAGGTTGCTCCAGTACTGCGGATAGCTGTCGGCTGGCGAGACCTTGGCAGACTTCAGTTTTTGCACCTGCAGGTTGGCGTCCAAGCGGTTTTTTTGGGGCTGTCCGGCCAGAACGCGATACAGTTTGTTGTTGGCAAGGTTGCCAACACAGACCGGAAAACCAGCCTTGTGCACCTCCTGCGCGAGGCTCTGCGCCTGCGAGAGTTTGCCGAAAGCGCCTAGCTGTACATACCATCCGGCCACCTCGCAGTTGGTTCCCGGTAGCGCCAGGGTGGCCTGTTTGGCGGGAGCAGCGCTTTTAGTAATGGCGCTCACTGTGGCGGTCGGCGCCGCAGATGTGGGGCTCGCGGTCGCCCCGGTAGGATTCGCTGGCGTGCTGCTGCTACTGGGGGTCACTGTAGCTGGCAGCTGCAGATACACAGAATGGATGCCCACGGCCCGTAGCTGCCGCGCCGTACCCAAGTAGAGAAAGAGCGCCAAAATAATGACGACAATCAAAAGTAAAATGAAAAGCCACCGCAGCGTCCTGGCGACTGCCTGCTGGTTTTTTGACGATTGCTGCGTCATCTCCCTCTCCTCTATTAGCCGCGCTGATCGATGGCCCCTGCCATGATGGGGTCCATGCCAGCCTTGGCTGGGTGCTGTGGCGCCACGACAACGATACTCACCCGACGGTTCATGGCCAATCCCTCGGCAGTGTCGTTCGGAGCAACCGGATGATACTTGCCGTAGCCAGCGGCAACCAGATGCCGCGGGTCGACGCCATGGGCGCTGAAGAGTTCCACCACGGCGACGGCCCGTGCTGCAGAGAGGGCCCAGTTGCTAGGATAGATCCGAGTGTTGATGGGGAGGTCGTTGGTAAAGCCATTGACCTGGATTTGATAGGGAACCGATTTCAGAACTCTCGCGATCTGGGTCAGGGTCTGCTCTGCCGCCGGGGTCAGGCTGGCCTGCGCCGAGGAAAAGAGAATCTTCGCGTTCAAATCGATGACCACCCCTAGGTCGCTGCGATGGATCGCTACGCTACCGTCTTTGATGAGAGGCTGGAGCAGGGCTTCCATTTCCTGTTGTAGAGTATCCAGTCGGCCGGCGTCAGAATCGTGTGGGGGAACGCGGGGACTTTTGACTGGGCTCGCTGCCTGCTTTGGCACGGGAATGGTGTTGGCAATTCGGGGGAGTGGGGGTAATTGCACGGCTGTAGTCGTTGTTGCGTCCTGGCTGGGTTGCTTCTGAAGGATCGGTGTCGGTGACCATGGGTGTCCGGAAAAGGCGGAAACCAAGGTTTCCGACAAGACCTTGTATTTTCCCTCGTTGACCGAGGAAATCGCGTACATGACCACGAAGAAGGCAAAAAGCAGCGTGATGAAGTCGGCATAAGAGACCAACCAGCGCTCGTGATTTTCCCATTCCTCTTCTTTGTTGCGAGAACGTCTCGCCATTTCGCCCTCCGTTTTTCGATGCTTGAACCCGTTCGTCCGACCACAAAGATCATGCCGGCATGGATGCTGCTTGGCAAATGAGAATTTTCTTCGGAGGTCGGTCATGCCAGTAGAGCATCATCTCATCGAGACGCTGTTTCAGGAAAAATATCGGCAAGGGGAAACCGCCGCCAGGCGACTGAGTACTGCGCTCCTGCAGCAGCCAAGTTGGACCATTCTTGCAGGAACTTCAGGGCGGGCGGCAGAAAGCGAGCTTCTCGACATCCTGCCCGAGGGGCGCGGATTGCTATTTGATCCCTGGCCTGGTCTTCCCGATCGGCTGGAGGGAGTTGGGGAACTGCTGTTGCTCGTTGGCGCCCTAGCCGGCATTCCCACCGGTTTCATAGTGCGCTACCTGGGGATGAGTCAGTGGCGGCGCTATCCCGCTGTGCATTTGACCATGCCGGAACAGGTCTATCAGTGGCAACGACGTGGCTTTTTACGCGCCCCGGCGCCTGCCGACTGTCGCGGTCAGATTCAGCGCTTAGGGGCACGCGCCTTACCTATGGAGCTGCTGGATCTGGGGGCTGGCGGCTTGCGTGTGCGCGTAGCTCCGCCACGAGATTATGCGTTGAGCGTTGAAGAGCGCTTTTCTGCGGTCAGCTTCTCTTTTGCTGGAGAACGCTATGCGCTTGCGGCGACATTGCGACATCTCGGCGGTCCTCGGCGAGTGGCGGGTGCAGTGGTGCAGGAACTAGGCCTGGCGTTTGCGTCGCCACCGCAGGCACTGCAGGAACAACTCCTGCAGTATGCCCTGCGCTATGATCGCGAGGCCCTACATCGAGCCCGGCTGTGACGCTGCGTCGCTAAGGGTACCAAGACGGACAGCATGCGCCAGCAGGCAATCCGGGGGTAAATCGGAGCCCCTACCGCTGGCTGGCTGTGCCTGTTCGACGATCCACTGCCGCAGTGATCGTTGTTCAGGACAAAAATAAAGAGGAGCGAGCTGATGCACCCGCAACTGATCCTCAGCCTTTTGCGGGAGGATCACCAGCAGCATGTTCACTCCATCGGCACAGGAGGGCTCCGGTGGGTCATAGTGCAGGCCAAAATGCTCGGGTGCACAGAGAAGAAAGGCGATTAGCGGGTCGTCGAGGGATTGTAGCCATAAAAAGGGTCCCTGCTTATCAACGTGTAGCAGCGCAAAGCGCTGCAGGTCGGCAAATCCGGAGAGTGGCAGAGAGCATTGCCAGATCTGTTCATCACGGATCGGCAATTGACCGAAGCGCGTGGGATAGAGGGACTCGCTCATGAATTCTCCTGTGTCTGACCCGAGCCGTATTCCGCGAGCCAGACTTCCAGCTGTCCGGGCTGGCTCTGTGCGGCATCCTGGTTGTCACTGCGTACCGCTTCAAACAACTCCTCGCGCAGGATCGAGATCCCCGCTGGAGTTTCCAGACCCAGGCGAACCTGACCGTCATCGATGCGTGTGACGACGATGCGAATATCCTCACCAATGCGGATGGCCTGGCCTTTTCTGCGCGTCAGGACCAGCATCAGGCACTCCCCAAACGGTGTCCGTTGTTGCCCTTGCCGATCTGGCCGGCATCGTCGTAGAGCTTGTTTTCCGTGCCAAATAGTACTTGCCAGGCCTCCTGTTGGAAGCGGCCGAGGGCCTGAATGCTGGCGCCGTTGCGGCGATTGATCTGGTCAATTTCCTGGAGTAGCCGTTGGCGCTGGCGTAACTCGTCGGGGCTGCCACTCTGCCCCCGGCGCAGGCTTTCCAGGGAGCTGATTTCCCGGAATAACTGTAATTTTTGCGCGGCAGCCCCCTGCACACGTACCCAGTCCCCTTGAAGCAAGGCCTCGGATTCGCTTTCCAGCACCTGCCGCAATGCCTCGAGACGGGCAACCTGAAGAGCAATGATCTCGGCGTTGGAAGACACGGATCAGGCCCGTGCACCGGGCGTTGGTCGCGCCAGCAGTTGCTGCTGATCCTGCAGTAGGCCTTGCCCGATTTTGGCTGGTGAGACGACATACCTGCCGTTCTGCACGGCTGTGCGCAGGGCCTCGATGCGACTCGACTCGCTCTGGTTACCGCTGGCTTGCAGCAGGGCTTGCGCAGTTGCCGAGAGCGTCACTTGCTCTTGCGGCACGCTGCTCGGTGTACTGCTACCGGTTTTTGCGGATGTTTGGCCGCGCGGCGCGTCGGCCGTTACCGGTGTAATTGCGCTTTTCGGCTGAATTGGATCCATGGCTGCTTTCCTCTCGGCTCATCTCACGGATAACGGCACAATTGCAGAATCTCTTGAATCGTGCAAGAAACCTTTTCTCGCAACGTCAAAAGGATACCCGTACATTCCCATTACCAGTCACGATGGCATGCAGTACCCGTCCAGATTGTACATTGCGTACCAGAATGCTCTGTCCCTCTTTGCCATTCTCGATGGCTTCTGCGGTGGTCGCTATGCGTACCCCGTCCCCTTGGGCAACTAGAGTTACCAATTGCCCGGCATGTACCAGGTCCGGCTGCTGCAACATAGACCGTAGGATCGGTTGCCCGGCCATGACACCATACTGCAGGCGCTGGCCGATGGCTTGGGCCGGATCATGCAGCGGCGCACCGGAAAGTTCTCCAGGATTGGCCACGCTCTCGGCAATGTCGCCGGCGCGCAGGATACTGTCGGCACTCAGACTGTGCGCCGCAATCAGGATCTTGCTTCCTTGGCGGATCTGTATGGGCACATACAAGGTCCAGGCCTGCGGATTTTGACAATGCACCGCTACGGTCTGATTGCCAAAGGGGTTGGCGTAGCCGAAGTACCCGAGCTGCAGCCGCGTACAGGTCGGAAAGTTGACGCTTGCCGCAGGTACATCTACGGCGATCTCGCTGTTGCGCATGCTGCCTGCTAGGTGTTGTCGCACAAACTGGATGACGGCGCTATGAATGGCTGCCATGCTCTCACCTGCATCGGCTTGATTGATGGGTGCTAGGTAAGAGACCAGGGCAGCGGCAATGGCCAAGTTGCGCAAAGATCGGAACACCAGAATCCCCCATTCGTCGCTACAGATGCGTTGCGGATCATTAGCAAAAGCCAGGCCAGAAAGTTTGTCAGGGTGGACCTTGAACTCTGCATAGAAACATCTCTGATCGGCGGCAAAATCTTGCCGCATTCCGTGGCCGGCGGAACATTGTCGCCGATGATCTCTATAAAATTTGGGAGGAACCTGTGGCGCAGGCAGTCCCTTAGGTAGGCACGGCGTTTGCTTGGGTGCAACGTCATCTTCGGTAGAGGCCTGATGCTATGCCCAGTCTCTTGGATCAAACCCTGAATCCTTTGGCAGACGCCCTGCGCGTGTCTGGATATCGACAACAATTGCTTGCTGCCAACATCGCCAATGCCAATACGCCAAATTACAAGGCGGTGGATATCCCTTTTGCCAAGACGCTGCGGGCGGTGCAGGCAGGGCAGGGCATGGGCTTCCCCATGAAAACCGATCAGGCGCGGCAATTTGGCGACGCGCCAGGCTCCCTCGCCTTGGCGAGCTATGTGCAGTATCAGCGAGGGAGTGCTGTGGGGCTGGATGGCAATTCGGTGGATATGAACCGTGAACAGTCGGAGTTTGCGCAAAACGGCGTGCGGTATCAGGCCGATGTCACTTTCTTGACGGGAAAGATCAAAAATTTGTTGTCTGCGATCACTGGCACCACGCAGTGATCCTGGCCTAGAGGGAAAAGCCATGTCCTTGTTTTCGGTTTTCAATGTCGCGAGTTCCGGGCTTACGGCGCAAAGTTATCGTCTGAATGTGGTGGCTAGTAATCTTGCCAATGCAAATTCGGCCACCAGTTCCAACGGTCAGCCCTATCGGGCGCGAGAAGTAGTCTTTGCTGCACAACCGCAGAGCAGTAATCCGGCTGGCGTCGATGGGGTAGCGGTTGCCGGAGTCATCGAAAAACCCGGGCCGTTCAAATTGGTATACCAGCCAGGGAATCCTCTGGCCGATGCTCAGGGCTACGTAAAAATGCCCAATGTGAACCCGGTGGATGAGTTGGTGAACATGATTTCTGCGTCCCGCGCCTATCAAGCCAACGTGAACGTGATGGAAACCACCAAGACCCTCCTGCAAAAGACCTTGACCCTAGGAGCCTGAAAATGAGTAGTGTCAATTCGCTTACCTCTGCCGTAAATCCTTTTTATGCTTCTCTGCAAAGCAATAGTGCCAGCAGTTCTGGCTCGGCCAGTTCCGGTGCCAGTGGTCTGGCCAGTGAAAGCACGTTCTACAATCTGCTGGTAACCCAGCTGACCAATCAGGATCCATTGAATCCCCTGAGTAATCAGGATCTTTCCGCCGAGCTGGCACAGTTCAGTGTGGCCAATGGTGTCAATGCTATTCAAGGCTCCCTGAGCAGCCTTATGGCGCAGATCAATCAAAATCAGGGATTGCAGGCTGCGTCACTGATTGGGAAAACCGTCAGCACCTCGGGCAACAGCCTACAATTGAGTGGCGGTAGCGCAACCGGTGGCTATGAGCTCAGTGCGGATGCCAGCAATGTCGATGTTCTGGTGCAGAACTCCGCGGGGCAGACCCTGGCAGTATTGCCACAGGGGGCACAAAGCTCTGGTATGCAGAGCTTCACCTGGAATGGCACCGATAACTACGGTGTTGAGCTGCCAGCAGGAAATTATCAATTCGTTGTCCAGGCGGCTAATGGTTCGCAAGCAGTGACGGCTACGCCCTACAGTTTGGGCGTGGTGAATGGCGTTACCCTAGGTAGCTCCGGTCCTACTTTACAATTGAGCGGGCAACAAGGTTCGGTTCCTTTCAGTTCCGTGCAAAACATCATTTGAGGAGATGGTCATGGGTGCTTTCCAAACAGCTTTGAGTGGATTGAATGCGGCAAACACGGATTTGCAGGTGCTGGGCAATAATATTTCCAATGCCAATACTGTGGGTTTCAAGTCCTCTAACGCGGAGTTTGCCGATGCCTACGCCTCGGCCATGACCAATAGCGCACCTACTTATGGGCAGGTGGGGATTGGTACGCAGGTGATGACGGTGGCGCAGCAATTTACCCAGGGGAATATTCAGACTACCAGCAATCCGCTGGATGTGGCGATCAATGGGAATGGGTTTTTCCAGTTCAATTACAATGGTGCGACGGTGTATAGCCGTAATGGACAATTGCAGCTGAATTCCGGTGGGGTGATCGTCGATGGCAATGGCGGCGAACTGATCGGTGTTCAGGCGCAAAATGGCAAGTTGACCGGCCTCAGCGGCCCACTCACCATCAGCCAGGCAGCACTGGCGCCACAGGCATCTTCGGGTTTGAGCTATTCTTTGAATTTGGATTCCACCAACACCCCCATTTCCAGCGGCACTCCTTTCAGTACAAACGATCCGAACAGTTACAACTACTCCACGACCAGCACGGTCTACGACAGCCTGGGTACTCCGCAACTAGTGACTACCTATTATCAATTGGCATCCAGCAGTCCAACCAGTGGTCAAACTTGGAATGTGTACTATTCGGCGACGGGCACTGCCAGCGGTACGACCAGTAGCGGTTCGCTCGGTACTTTGCAGTTCAACTCGACCGGGCAGGTGCAGCCACCCAGCAGTGGTACCATCAACCTACAGTGGGCCGATGGTGCCAATCCTTCCACCCTGGCGTTGAATTTTAGCGGTAGCACCAATTACAACGCCCCGAACGCAGTGATTGCCGCCACTACCAATGGCTACGGTGTAGGCCAGCTCTCCGGCCTGTCCATCGATCCGAGTGGCAATATTTACGCGCGCTATAGCAACGGCCAGTCGCAAGTCATGGGGCAGATCAGTCTGACCCGCTTTGCCAACAATAATGGTCTGCAGAATCTGGGTAACAACTACTGGGCGGAGACCTACGCCTCGGGACAGCCGCTGAGTGGCGCGCCGGGTAGCACCAATCTAGGCGTTCTCCAGTCCGGGGCAGTAGAGCAATCCAATGTCGATCTCTCCAAGGATCTGGTCAATTTGATTGTCGCGCAGCAGGCCTATCAGGCCAATGCGCAGACCATCAAGACGCAGAATACCGTGGTGCAGACCCTACTCAGTCTGTAAAGGGGTTAGATCGTCGTGGATACGCTCTATATCGCTATGACGGGCGCCAAGACCTTGCTGCAGCGGCAGGACGTAGTGGCGAACAATCTCGCCAATGCCAATACCAGCGGTTTTCGCGCGGAAATCGCCGAGTCCCGAGCTCTGCCGGTGTACGGTTCCGGGGCGGGCCTGCCGACTCGGGTCTATACCGCAACCACCGATGACAGCTGGGACTTCCAGAGCGGGCCGATCGTGCATACCGGACGGCCATTGGATGTCGCGATCAACGGGCAGGGTTGGATTGCCGTGCAGGGTGCGGACGGCAAAGAGGCTTACACCCGCGACGGAAATCTACAGGTGAACGGACAGGGTATCCTGGAAACCACTACCGGTCATCCGGTGCTCGGCGTCAATGGTACCCCCATCTCCTTGCCCCCCATGACGGGCCTGACCATTGGCAGCAATGGCACGATTTCTGGCGTACCCCAAGGCAATCAGCCGAACGGCCTGCTCGTCATCAACCAGATCAAGCTGGTGAATCCACCAGAAAAAGATCTGCGCAAGGGCGCCGATGGACTGTTCCGCACGAGTGACGGAAAAGCGGCAACCGAAGATCCGAGCGTCGATCTGGAAGGGGGTGCGTTGGAAGGTAGTAATGTCAATCCCATCCACAGCATGATCCAGATGCTGCAGGACAGTCGGCAGTTCGAAATGCAGACCAAGTTGATCCAGACTATCGATCAGGATCGCAATACGGCCAACCAGATCCTCGTGCTTTCCTGACGATAAGGAGAAAATTTTATGATGCGCTCTCTCTATGTGGCGGCCACTGGTCTGGAAGGGGAACAGACCAAGATGGACGTCATCGCCAATAATCTGGCGAATGTAAATACTACCGGATTCAAGCAATCGCGGGCAGTGTTTCAGGATTTGCTCTACCAGAATCTGCGACAGCCCGGCGCGCAGTCGTCGCAGACCACCCAGTATCCGTCGGGATTGCAACTGGGTACTGGGGTGCGGGTCGTGGCTACCGAGCGACTGATGACCCAGGGCAACCTGACGCAGACTGGTAACGCTCTCGATGTCGGCATCAACGGCCAGGGCTTCTTTCAGATACTGGAGCCGAACGGCACCATTGCCTACACCCGCGACGGAACCTTTCAGTTGAACAATCAGGGGCAGCTGGTCACCTCCAATGGGTATCTCTTGCAGCCACCTGTCACCATCCCGCCGAATGCGCAGAGCATCACCATCGGCGAGGATGGTACGGTTTCGGTCGTACTGCCAGGGCAGGCGGCGCCGCAGCAGGTGGGTACCATTCAGCTTGCCAACTTCATCAATCCCACCGGCCTACAGAGCATTGGCGGCAATCTCTACCTGCAGACGGGTTCTTCGGGTGCGCCGCAGACTGGCCAACCCAGTCTGAATGGCTTGGGCACGGTGCAGCAGGGCTACCTCGAATCCTCTAACGTCAACGTGGTTTCAGAACTGGTGGATATGATCGCCACTCAGCGCGCCTATGAAATCAACAGCAAGGCGGTCTCGACCTCGGATTCGATGTTGGGCTACGCCATCCAGAATATCTGACGAGAGGTTAGCCATGCGGGGAATGATTGGATTTCGCTTGCAAAGACTCTGGCGTCTGCTCTTTGTGCTGTTCTTGGTGCTGGGCTTGACTGCCTGTGCGGAAATGCAGCACCCGAGCATGGAGCCGATCAAACCGCTGCCCATCCCCGCCGAGCCCGCCTCGCTGAACGCGCACCCCGCCAATGGCGCTATCTGGCAGCCGGAGACCAACGTCTCCCTCTTTGCCGATAATCGCGCCAACCGCGTGGGTGATCTGATCACGGTGCTGATTCAGGAGAACTCCAGCGCCTCGAACAACACGAATACTGCCATCAACCGCTCCGACTCCCTGAGTGCGGCGCTGACCAACTTCTTTGGCCTGACACCTGCCTTTGGCAATATCGGCGGCTCGCAGATCAGCCCCTCTATGGGTGCGAACAGTAGCCAAAAATTTGGCGGTACCGGTGCTACGTCCCAGAGTAATACCTTTACCGCCACCCTGGAAACCACCGTGGTGCGGGTGATGGGCAATGGTAATCTGGTGATCGAGGGCTCCAAAGAGGTATTGCTCAATGGTGGGCACGAGTTCATCCGGGTTGCCGGAGTGGTGCGCCCCGCCGATGTAACGCCGCAAAATACCGTTCTTTCCACACAGATTGCCGACGCGCGGGTGGAATACAGTGGTGACGGCAGTATCTACGCGGCGGCGCGAATGCCTTGGTTGGCACGATTCTTTCTTTCTCTCTGGCCATTCTGAGTATGGAGAGATTGTCGATGAAATCGCGTCTGGTCATTCGCTGCTTGCTGCCTCTTCTCAGTGCCACCTTGTTGCTGGCTGCCGCATTGCCGAGTAATGCAGAAAGCATCCGCAACCTCGCTGTGGTGTCGGGGGTGCGCAGCAACCAGCTGGTAGGCTATGGTCTGGTGGTAGGGTTGAACGGGACCGGCGATCAGGCGACGCAGATACCCTATACCACGCAGTCCTTGCTGAACATGTTCCAGCGCCTCGGCATCAATTTGCCGCCCTCGGTGGCCACCAATCTGCAGCCCAAGGATGTAGCGGCAGTGATGGTGACCGCGCATCTACCGCCCTTTGCCCAGCCGGGTCAGACCATCAATGTCACCGTCTCGGCGGTGGGCAATGCCTCGAGCCTTGCGGGTGGCACCCTGCTGATGACGCCACTGAAGGGTGCGGATGGGCAAACCTATGCCGTCGCCCAGGGGAGTATTATCGTCAGCGGTTTTGGTGCGAGCAGCAACGGTGCCTCGGCGCAGGTGAACGTCACTACTGCGGGAACCATCCCCAACGGTGCCAATGTCGAGCGGGCGGTGCCCAGCGGCTTCGACAATGGTGGACCGCTCCAGCTCGACTTGCACACCCCCAGTTTCACCACGGCGGCGCGCATTGTCGATGCCATCAACCGCAGTCTTGGCGCTGGCACCGCCCAGGCCCTCAATGCCGGGGTGGTCGAGGTCCGGGCGCCGAGTGATCCGGGGCAGCGTGTCAACTTTCTGGCATTGATAGAGAATTTGCAAGTGGATCCAGAAACTCCAGTGGCTAAGGTGGTGATCGATGCGCGCAGCGGTACGGTGGTACTGGGGCAAAATGTCACGCTGGGCAGTTGCGCGGTGGCGCATGGCAATCTCTCGGTGACCATTTCGCAGAAGTACCTGGTGAGTCAGCCGAATCCCTTGGGAGCGGGGCAGACCGCGGTTGTGCCGCAGGCCAATGTCAAAATCAAGCAACCGCAGGCCAAATTGCTGATGTTTGAGCCAGGAGTGAACCTAGAGTCGGTGGTGCGGGCGCTGAATGCCGTCGGCGCCACCCCCACAGACCTAATTGCCATCTTGCAAGCCATGAAGGCGGCGGGCGCACTGCATGCCCAGCTCGAGGTGATCTGATGAGTGCGAGCAACGGCATCGCTTTGTACGCCCAGGCGCGGGCGGTCAATCTGAATGGCCACGCGGCCGCAGCGGTCGGCAGCAATGCCCTGAATTTTGCCCAACTTCAGCAGCTGCATCAGGAAGCCAAAGACAAAAATCCTGCCGCTATCCTGGCTACGGCCAAGCAGTTTGAGGCGATGCTGCTTGATGAGATGCTCTCTTCGATGAGTAAGACTACTTTTGGTTCGGATCTGCTCGGCAAGAGCAGTGGGCCGATGTTTCAGTCGCTATTCACCCAGCAGATCGCGCAAACGGTGGCGCAGGGGCATGGCATTGGCCTGGCGAGTACCCTGGCACAGGAGATCGCCACCCGCTACCACCTGCACTGGGATGCGAAAACCGCGGCCAAGGCGGAGGCGGCGAATACCCCAGATACGATTCCCGCGGCACCGACGGCCAATACCCAGAGCGCCGGCACGCCCAACTGGAGTCAGCCTGGTCAGAGCCTGCTGCAGCGAGCCAAGGCCTTTGTGCAGAGCATTCTGCCTGCGGTGCGGCAGGCTGCGGTGCAATTGGATGTTTCGCCGGTTGCCATCCTCGCCCAGGCGGCACTAGAGACCGGCTGGGGGGCGCATGCGCCCGGAAACAACCTCTTCGGTATCAAGGCGGAGAGTGGCTGGGGTGGGAGTGCCCTGCAGAATCTCACCCATGAATTTGTCGATGGCGTGAACACGGTAGAGGACGCGAGCTTTCGAGCGTACCAGAATGTTGCCGCCAGTGTGGCAAACTACACGCAACTGCTGTTGAACAGTCCCCGCTATCGCGCGGCCCTGGGGCAGGGCGGCAATATCGCCGGCTTTGCCCAGGCTTTGCAGAACGGCGGTTACGCTACCGATCCCAACTACGCGGCCAAGATCACCGCGCTTGCGCAAGGACCGGTGATGCAGGCGGCGTTGGCCGGCACGGGGCTCACCCCTTGAGTTTTGCCAGCAGCGTGACGTTAATAGCGTTATGAAGCGACGGAGATGGGCATGGAAGCCAGCGAACGCGAAGAACTGCAGACCCTGCAACGTCTGACGACGGTGCTGGGGCAGGCACGGGCCGCGCTGCAGGCCGGAACGCCAAGTGATCCCACTAGCCTGGCAGAGCAGCAGGAATTGTTCGCGCATTTGCTGGATCTGCGGGCAGCAGCCGGAGCTCGGGAAGCCAGTCCCGCCCTGCAGGCCGCAGTACTGGAATTGCAGGATGTCGTCGCCGCTTTTGAGCATGCCTTGCGGGTGGGGATGGCGGAGATCCGCGCGCGGCTGGAACCACAGACCCAGTCTTCCAGTGAGAGTTTTGCCGACCGCATCGGGCGCGGTCATTCCTTGGGGAGTGCGTGAGATGTCGGGTGTTTCCGGTCTGATCAATACCTCGCTGAGTGGTTTGCAGGCGGCACAGCAAGCCCTGCAGGTGACGGGTAACAACATCGCCAACGTCAACACTCCGGGCTATAGCCAGGAAAACGTCATCCAATCGACCACCACCCCTAGCTACCTAGGCGGTCAGTTCTACGGGAATGGCACGCAGATTGCCGATGTGCAGCGGGTGTACAGCAGCTTCCTGCAGGGTCAGGTTTGGTCCGCAAGTGCGAGTTCCAGCGGTGCGGCGACCCTGTCTCAAGGCTTGCAGCAGATCTTGGGTGTGCTCAGTAGTGGTAGCGTGAGTACGCAAATTCAGCAGTTTTTCTCCGGGGTGGCGCAGGTGGCCGCCAACCCCAGCGATATCCCTTCGCGCCAGGCGATGTTGGGTGATGCGCAGACCCTGAGCAATACCTTTCAGTCCCTCGGGCAGCAGCTCAATCAGATTGGTCAAGGCATCAATCAGCAGATGCAGCAGAGTGTGTCCAGCATCAATCAGCTGAGCACCCAGATCGCCCAGTTGAACCAGCAGATTGCCAACTCAGCAGGTTTGGGTAATGGCACTCCCAATGACCTACTGGATCAGCGCGACCAGCTGCTGACCGAGCTGAATACTCAGGTGGGGGTCCAGGTCGTTCGTCAGAACAACAGCCAGATCAATGTCTTTCTTTCCAATGGGCAGACGCTGGTTGCCGGATCCACGGCCTTTTCCCTGAAGACCCAGCCGAGTCCGTATAATCAGCAAAATCTGGATGTCGCCTACGAGGGTGCGCAGGGGAGTGTGGACATCACGAAAAACCTGAGCGGCGGAATCCTCGGTGGTTTGCTACAGCTGCGTTCCCAATCCTTGCAGCCGGCGGAAAATGGCCTCGGTTTGCTGGCGGATGGTATCGCTGCGCAGGTGAATGGGCAGCAGGCGCAGGGGCTAAATCTGCTAGGAAGCTCCGGTACCGCCATTTTTCAGACGGGTGGTGTGCAGATCTTTGCCAATAGCAGCAACAGCAGTGGCTCATCAGGCGCTGTGCTCCAGGGGACCATCACCAATATCGGCCAGCTGACGGGTAGCGACTACGTGCTGAGCAAGGGTGCCAGTGGCGTCTGGCAACTGAGCAACGCGAGTACCGGGGCGGTGATAAGCACGAGCTCGGGAACGGTCAGCAGCGGTGGTGTCACGACCCTCGACTTTGGAAAAGGTTTTCAGGTGCAGGTGTCGGGTACGGTTGCCCAAGGTGATCAGTTTTTGGTGGAGCCGACGCGCCTGGGCGCCACCGGGATGCAGACGGTCATGAGCGACCCCAGCCAGATTGCGGCCGCCAGCCCGTATGTAGGCAGCCCTGGCGTCATGACCAGCGGCGCTTTGGTCAATACTAACCTGGGCAACATGATGCTCTCCGCCGGCCAGTTTGTCAGTAGCAGCGGCGCGGGTGCAGTGGTGGTGAATGGACTCGGCTTCCCGATGTCAGGGAGCGCAGAGCTGCAGTTCAGCAGTGGGGCCAGTAGTGGCTCCGCCGCCTTCACCATTAAAGCCAATGGTACCATCCTTACCAGCGGCACGGTCGCTCTGGGCAGTTCGGGAACCGCCATCGACATTGCCTACCCCAATGATCCGCCGGGCGGCTATTACCAGATGCTGCTCTCGGGTACCCTGGTAGGCAAGGAGGATACCATTACCATCAGCGCCGGTGGGGCGGGCAGTAATGGCAATGCGCAGGCCATGGCCGCTTTGTCGACGCAAGGTATCTTCAATGGCGGCACGAACAATGCCAACGCGCAGGCGGCGCAACTGCTGACCCAAGTCACCACGCAGGCCAATCAGGCGCAGAACCAGGCGCAGGCACAGGCGAGCGTCCTGAGCCAGGCGCAGTCGGCGCAGCAGTCGTATTCCGGGGTGAATCTGGATCAGGAAGCGGCCAATCTCATTCTGTATCAGCAGGCCTATCAGGCTGCAGCCAAGGCGATTTCGGTAGGGAATACCCTGTTTCAGTCTCTGATCCAGGCATTGTGATGGGAGAGGCAAGATGCGCGTGAGTACACAACAGATCTTTCAAGCCGGCTTGAGTGGCATGCTGCAGCAGCAGAGCACGCTGAATCAGCTCAGTCAGCAGCTCTCCACGGGCAATGCCCTGACCAATCCTGCCGATAACCCAACAGCCTACTCGCAATCGCTCAATCTGGGCGCGCGTATCGCCAATCTGCAGAGCTATCAGCAGAGCAATCAGTACGCGCAGCAGAACCTGCAGTTGAGTTCGAGTACCTTGCAGAGCGTCAGCACGCTCATGAATCAGGTCCAACAGCTCGCCGTGCAGATGAATAATGCCACTGTCAACTCCAGCGATCTGCAGAACGCCATCACCACCATGCAGGGCAACCTGCAGCAGCTGGTGCAGCTCGCCAATACGCAAAATGGCAACGGCCAATACATCTATGGCGGTTCCACCACCGATCAGCAGCCCTTTGCCCTACAGGGCAACAATACGGTGCTGTATCAGGGCGACAGCAGCCAGCAAAGTTTGCAGATCGGCCCCTCATTGAATCTTCCGGTATCGCAGGCCGGGAATCAGGTCTTTATGAATATCCCAGGTGGTAATGGGACCTTTTCGGTGACAGCAGATAGTGGCAACTATGGCGCGGGATCGGGCACGGCAACCTTGGGGCCCGGTGCGGTGATCGATCAGAGCGCGGCCAGCAATGCCTTTGTGGCGCAGGGTGCGGAGTACCAGGTGAGCATCAGCGCCAACGCCAGTGGTGCCCTGAGCTACACCGTGAGCAGTGGGACCGCCAGTGGCGGCGGGGGTCTTACGGCTTCCGGGGTGGTCAGCTCCGGTGTCTACACGCCCGGGCAAAGCATCAACATCCCCGGCCCTGGGGGCAGCCCCATGGCCTCGGTGCAGGCCCAAGGACAGCCTGCCGATGGCCAGACGCAAA
Organism: Acidithiobacillus sp. TH-A67; assembly: GCF_057473545.1. NCBI lineage: Bacteria > Pseudomonadati > Pseudomonadota > Acidithiobacillia > Acidithiobacillales > Acidithiobacillaceae > Acidithiobacillus > Acidithiobacillus sp. TH-A67. The sequence goes on along the minus strand of NZ_JBYCKU010000047.1, from coordinate 4,893 downwards.
GCTTTACCCTGGCGGCATCCAAGCCGCAAAGTCTCTTCCAGACCTTTAGTGAGCTTATCCAGGCCTTCCAGGCGGGGAGCGGTTCCCCGGGCGCCAATGCCAAGCGTGCGCAGGGCATCAGCAATGTCTTGCAGAATCTCAGTCAAGCACAAACACAAATCCTCGGCGTGCAGGCGCAGATCGGTTCCAATTTGCAGGAGGCACAATCGGTCAGTTCCCTGAATAGTAGCCTTACCACGCAGTTCCAGACCACCCAAAGTAGCTTGTCCGACATCAGCTACCCCCAGGTGATTACCCAGTTCCAGGAAAGCTCTACCGCCCTGCAGGCTGCACAAAAGGCCTTTATGCAGGTGCAGGGGTTGAGTTTGTTCCAGTATATATAGCTGAGCTTTTTTAGGACGAGGATTGGCTGCCTATGTTCTTTGAAGCCTGGATTTCAGAATAATGATTTTTATCTTATAATAGATTATTTTTTGGATTTAGATATGTCAAATAAAGATTGGAACCCGATAGTTGGCGTCGTTATTGCGACAAAAGATAGGCCATTATTTTTGCGTGATGCAATATCATCTGTGGTTTCTCAGACATACAACAATTGGACGGTTTGTGTGGTAAATGATGGTGGGTTGGATATTTCGCATGTGCTCAGCGAGTTCTCTGATTCTCGGATAAGGTTAATTGATCACAACCGAAGTTATGGTGTCTCTGAAGCTAGAAATACAGCACTTCGAATATTGCGTTCTGAAATTGTTGTATTTCTTGATGATGACGATGAGTTTGAGGAGAATTATTTTTTTTATGTAGTTGAAAACTTAAGAAGTTCTGATGTTTTTATCTGTGGAAGTTGTTATGTTTATGAGAGGGTTGAGTCTGGTACTCGAAGTGAGGTTGGGCGCGCTAATCCATATGCCGGGATGCCTTTTGATTATGAAAGGTTACTTGGCGGAAACTATATCCCTTTTCCGTCTGTTTCTTATAAGGTTGAAAGTTTTTCTGAGTTTTTTGATGTTAGCCTTCCAGTGTATGAGGACTGGGATTTTTTGCTTCGATTGACGCGGAATCGTACGGTGGTTAAGTCCGATGATGCTCTTGTCAAAATCAGGCAAAGAGTGGACGAAAAAAAATCGCTGACACATGGGGTAGGATTCCTTACGTGGATAAACTCCTTTGAAAAATTGTGTCAAAAGTATCCGTCAGAAAATTCAGAAATTATTCTCCGTCGAATACAAACTCGTCTAGAAATAGTAAACACAAGATATTCGGATACTGCAACCCCGCTGGATTTGGGCAGAAGTTTTGCTACTGATAAGTTGAAAAGTATGGGAAAGATTTCCGAGTTGCAATATGACTTGGAAATTTTATCAAATGGCAAACATCAAGGCGTTGGCACTGCCGTCCTGCTGCACCTATATTACCCCGACTTGTGGCCCGAGTTTCAGACTTTTCTCAAGGCCCTGCCGCCGCCCTGCGATGTCTATATTTCTCTGAGCGAAGGCCGCGAAGATGTGCTGGCCGACATCGTGCGCGACATGCCCGAAGCGGTAGTCATTCGCCATCCCAACCGGGGGCGCGACATTGCCCCGCGTCTTGCCCTGCTGCGCATGGCCCGCCAGCGCAGCTACAGCCAGTTGCTGTTTCTGCACACTAAGAAATCGCCGCATCTGCGCGATGTGGAAAACATCCACATTCCCTTTCTGCAGCACAAGGACGGCAACCGCTGGCGGCGCGAGCTACTGGCCGAGCTGCTGGAAACTGCGCCGCGCGCGCTGAAGGCGTTCGCGCAGCAGCCCAAGCTAGGTCTGGTCGGCCCACGCGGGTTCTGGCTCCATCTGCACAACGACGGTAATTTGCCGCAAATTGCGTCTCTGTCGCAGCGTTTCGGGCTCGCTCCGGATCTGTCGCGGCACGGCTATTTTGCCGGGTCGATGTTCTGGTGCCGACCAGAGGCGCTGGATCCGCTGCTTGCACTTGACCTCAAGTTCACCGATTTTGAGGAAGAAGCGGGCCAAGTCGATGGCACCTTGGCACATGCGATCGAGCGACTGTTCACCCTTAGTGCCGAGGGAGCGGGGTTTGAAGTCCGCGACAGCGCAGGCGCGCTCATGGTGGAGCCGGTGCGTCAGATCTCGCCCTGGCTCCCCGAAGCGCGTTGGCTACCGATGGAGCGTCGCTGGGCCGAGGAGGTATCGGAGGCCGAGAAGGCTTCGAGCGCGCAGTCTCCCCGGATTACGCTTAGCGTATTGCTGCATCCCTCCCGTTCTGCGGCGGCCACGACTGCCAGTATCAAGGCACAGTGGGCGAGGGCGGAGCTGCTGGAACTTCCGCCCGCGAGCGAAAACTGGCTTGCTGGCCTCAACGAGCGGCTCCTTGCCAGTGGCTGCGAATGGATCGCGTTGCTGGATGCTGGAGACGAGTTGGCACCGGACGCGATTTTCCGCATACAGCAGTCCATTACCACGCACCCCGAATGGCAGCTGATCTATACCGACGAAGATTCGTTGACTGCAGACGGGCAACACGTGAACCCGCACTGCAAGCCGGATTTTAATATCGATTACCTGCGCAGTCTGCCGTATGTGGGGGGCTTGCTCGTCATCAAGAAGGAGCTCTTTGAGGCTCTGGGCGGCTTTCACCCCGCGGCGGATGGGGCGGAGGACTACGATCTCGTATTACGAGCCTGGGAGCGAACGGGGGATGCTGGTATCGGACATATTCCCGCTGTCCTTTATCACCGCCTGCAGGGAGGCGGACACTGCAGCCAGTCCATCGAGGAGATTCTGGCGGCGAGCAAGGCAGCTCTGGAGCGTCACCTGCAGCGCCTGCAGATTGCCGCTGAGGTCCTGCCGGGACCATTCCCGCCCTCGACCCGGGTGCGCTATCCCCTGACAGCAACTCCCACCGTCTCGATCATCATCCCGACGCGCAATCAGCTGGGCATTTTGCAACGCTGCGTGGAATCGATCATCGAGAAGACGCGCTACCCCCACTACGAAATTCTGCTCGTGGACAATGACAGTGACGACGAGGAAACCAGAAACTATCTGCAGTTGCTGGAGGCGCAGGAAGAAAGCCTCGGCGGACGCCTGCGGGTACTGCGGCACCCTGGCGCCTTCAATTTCTCAGCGATGAACAACCGGGCGGTTGAACAGGCGCGCGGCGACTATTTGCTGCTGCTCAACAATGACACGGCAGCCCTGCATGAGGACTGGCTGGACGAAATGGTCAGTCAGGCCTTGCGGCCGGAAGTCGGCATCGTCGGCGCCAAATTATTGTTCCCAGATAGCAAGATCCAGCATGCCGGCGTAATTTTGGGGATGAAAGGTCCGGCGGAACATTCCTTCATCGGACAACCGGCAGAATACCGAGGCTACTACGGTCGGGCGATGCTCACGCAAGACCTCTCGGCAGTGACTGGTGCCTGCCTGCTGATTGCCAAGGAACTTTACCAGCAGGTTGGAGCTTTGGATGAGGAGAAATTCCAGGTCTCTTACAATGATATCGACCTTTGCCTGAAGGTTCGGGAGAGCGGCAAAAAAATCGTCTTCACCCCATGGGCCATCCTGTTGCACGAGGGTTCCGCCAGTCAGCGCGGCGAAGTGGAGAAAAAGCCCAGCCCCGAAAAGGAAAAGCGCTTTGCCAGCGAGAAAATGGCCTTCTACCGGAAATGGCTCCCGCAGATCGCTGCTGATCCTGCTTTTAACCGCCAGTTGAGCCTGGCGAGTACCGACTTTCTCATCGAAAGTGAGGCGGCCCTGACCTGGGATCCCGATTGGCGTCCGCGGCCGCGCATTCTGGTGCATCCGGCGGATCGCGAAGGCTGCGGCGAGTATCGCATCATCGCGCCGATGCGCGCGCTCAACCGGGCAGGGCGAACGCAGGGTTGGGAAACCATGCGTATCTTCGAGCCTGCCGAAATGGAGCGGATGCAGCCCGACAGTATTGTTTTGCAGCGACAGATGGAGTGGCCGCAGATCGAGGCGCTGGAGCGACACAAGGCCTTGAGCGGGGCCTTCCGCGTCTTCGAGATCGACGACCTGATCACCAATCTGCCGGTCAAAAGCCTGCATAAGGCGCACATTCACAAGGATATCGCCAAGCGTTTCCGTAAAGCGGCGGGGCTATGTAACCGGCTGGTGGTGGCAACGGAACCGCTCGCACAAGCCTACAAGGGCTTTAGCGATGAGGTCCGGGTACAATCCAATTGTATCGAGGATGCCGTTTGGGGTTCGCTACAGGCACAGCGCCGCGGCAATGATAAACCGCGCGTGGGCTGGGCTGGTGGGGTGGGGCACACTGGTGACCTCGAAATGGTGGCGGACGTGGTGCGTGACCTCGCCGAAGAAGTGGACTGGATCTTTTTTGGGCTTTGTCCGGACGCCCTCAAGCCTTATGTCCGGGAGTTTCATACCGGGGTGCCTCTGCCGCAGTATCCTGCCAAACTCGCCAGTCTGGATCTGGATCTCGCCATCGCGCCGCTGGAAGACAATCCCTTCAACGAGGCAAAGAGCCATCTGCGGCTCCTGGAATATGGAATTCTCGGTTATCCTGTGGTCTGTTCCGATGTATATCCCTACCAGGGGGATTTTCCAGTAGTGCGGGTGAGTAACCGCTATCGCGATTGGATGAAGGCTATCCGCGAAGCGATCGCCGATCGGCAGGCGCTGGCGGAGACGGGCGACCGATTACGGAAACAGGTGCGCGCCCATTGGCTATTGGAGAATCGCCTCGATGACTGGCTTGCCGCGTGGTTGCCCTGATCTTGACCTACTCAGATCAGTCCGCTGTCTTCATAGAAGTGTAACCGCTCAAACGGCACCGTACTTTCCGGGCTGGCTGGCGAGCTCTAACCTGCTTTTGTTTTCACTGAGCAGGAGTGCGATATGAACCCGCGAC
>NZ_JBYCKU010000046.1:0-37240 GCF_057473545.1 Acidithiobacillus sp. TH-A67 | reverse complement strand
CGCCCAGATCCACGGAGCGCCGATCGACATGGTTACGCACCCACGCCGTGGCGGCTTCGGCTTCGTTGGCGTTGAGATTGGTATCCTGGAAAAAGGCGCCGTGACCGGCTACCCCTTGCTGCGTCGTGTTTTCACTCATCGTAAACTCCTTGTCGGCCCTGTGGGCCCAGACTATGATCCGTTGCCGTGTCCGTTTTGGATCTCTTTATAGTTGACTATTATGCTCTTCTATTGTTCCAAAGCCAAGTCAAGGATTTTGTTGCAGGTAGTCAAATGGGAGTGAAGATGGAGGCAAAAACCGATATTGGACAGCGCTGTCGCACATTGTTCGAGAATCCCGCCGTACGCGCCAAGGGTTGGCGGAGCAATCTCTTCTGGCGTCCGGAAAACCCACAAAATCCTTACGGGAGCCTGCGCGTCGATGGGGAAGAACTGGAGGTGCTACTGGCGGCGATTGTCGGGGTAGAGGCGACGAGCCGGCCTGCCCTGGAACAACGGCACCCGGGTCGCGCGGGTTTTATCGAGCGCTCCATTGCGCACGGAGAATTGCCGCTACTGACCTACCAGAGCGACTCTTGACCTCCGTCGCGATCCTGTCGCGCTACCCGGAGCTCTATTCCACCTGCCGCTTGCAGGAGGCGCTACGCGCAAGGGGGGTAGATGGGCGCGTCCTGCAGCCCGAACGCTGCGCCCTGCATGTCCAGCAAGGAAAATTCTATCTATATTACGAAGGCCAGGTCCTGCCGCCTCCCGAACTGGTACTGCCACGCTTTGGCAGTCCCTTGACCCAGCTCGGTGTGCGCCTGCTACGGCAGCTGGCGGCGCAGGGTAGCTATTGCCTCAATGGCGGTGATGCGATCTTGCACGCGCGCGACAAATTTCTGTCCCTGCAAATCCTCGCCGGCGCGTCCTTGCCTGTGCCGGAGACCTGGTATCTTGCCGATGCTTCGGCGACGGAAACGGCGCTCGCGCAATTGGGAAAACCACTGGTCAGCAAACTGCTCAGCGGCTCCCAGGGGGTCGGCGTTAACTTGGCGGAGAGCCGCGCGGGCGCGCGGGCGCTGGTGGATACCCTGCTGCAGTTGCAACACGAAACCCTCTTGCAACGCTTTTTGCCCACAGGAGAGGACTATCGGGTGATCGTCCTCGGCAGCGGGGCGCTGGCGGCCATGCGCCGACGGGCGGGGCCGGGAGAGTTCCGTAGCAATTTACATCGGGCCGGGACGGCGGAGCGCGTGGAGGACGCGGAAGTGCTGGCGCGCCTGGAAAAGTTGGCGCTTGCCGCAACGGCAGCCTTGGACCTGGATTTTGCCGGGGTAGATCTGATGCTCGATGAGCAAGGCGCTCCTGTCATCCTAGAGGTCAATCCCGTCCCCAGCCTGGAGGGCGTCGAGCGCGTGAGTGGCATTGATATTGCTGGAAAGATCGTGGACTTCGCTCTTAGTCGTCGTGTGCAGGCATCTGCCTGATTTCCGCGGCGATCCACTCGCGTAGACGGTCGGTCACCTGATTGCTGCGCCCTTCGCCGTTATCAGCCGGGCCAAAATGCAGGTGTAGTTCGCCCGATCGCATGCGCCAGTCGTGGCGTGGCCAGAAGCAGCCACTGTTGAGGGCGAGGGGGGTGATGGGTACGCCAGCGCGCTGCGCGAGGGCAACGCCGGTCTGGTGAAAGGCGCCCAATTCACCGCAGCCTTGCCGCGTGCCCTCCGGAAAAATGAGAACGGGAATTCCTGCCCGCAGGCGTTTTTCTCCCTCTTCCAGAACCTGTTTGAGGGCCTGGCGTCTCGCTTGACGGTCGATGGCGATGGGTTGGCTCAGGGGTAGATACCAGCCGATGATGGGAAAACGCAGCAGTTCGGCCTTGAGGACAAAAGACAGACGCGGGAAGTAACGCCATAGCAGCAGGGTTTCGAGGGAGGACTGATGATTGCTGAGAATGACGCAGGGGCCGGCCGGTATATTCTCTAGCCCCTGTACGTGATAACGCACACCAATACTCCAAGAAAAGATGTGGCTCGCGACCCGCGCCCAGGTACCGCAGCCCCAGTAGCGCCAGGATTGGGGCAAGAGAGGGAAGGGCAGAAGCAGCAGCGCCCATACTAGGGTCCATAACGTGAATGACGCATAAAACAGTATGCTGCGCAGGGCACGGGCCATGACTCAGTGGCCAAGCAGGGCGTCGGCGACGGCGGCCAGATTGGCGAAGACGGGAACACCCTCGGCCCGCGCAGTATCTGCCGCCTTCTTGCCTTTACCCGTCAGTACCAGGATGGGGCTGGCACCGGCACTCCGTGCCGCCAGCAGATCGCGGTGGCTGTCCCCGACGGCCGGCACTCCTTGCAGATCGACCTGAAAGCGGTCGGCAATCTCGCGAAACATCCCGTCCTGGGGTTTGCGGCAGGCGCAACCAGCTTCCGGGTGATGGGGACAGAAAAAAATGGCATCAATCCGTCCCCCCATCTCCGCCAATTCCCGCCGCATGCGGGCATGGATGGAGCCCAAGGCGCGCAGGCTGAACAGACGCCGGCCAATACCCGATTGGTTGCTGGCCACCACGACGGTGTAGCCGGCGCGATTGAAGCGGGCAATGGCCTCTAGACTACCGGGAATCGGCCGCCATTCAGCAGCCGACTTGATGTAGGCATCGCTGTCTTCGTTGATAACGCCGTCGCGGTCGAGGATGAGCAGATGCGTCATCCGCGGCCCTGTAGCTGGGAAAAATCGGCGATGTGCAAAAACGCGCCTTGCAGCGCCTGTAACAGCGCCAGACGTTGTCCGCGGAGCGCACGATCCTCGCAGAGTACCATCACTTCCGCAAAGAAACGGTCCACCGGATCGTGCAGGCTGGCAAGGGTCACCAGTGCGTGATGGTAGTTCCTGTCCTTGAGGTTATCTTCAACGGTTTTCTCAATGGCCGTCCAGGCGTTCCACAACGCCTTTTCCGCGGTTTCCTGTAACAGGCCGGGACGCAGGTCCGTAGTTTCCTGGCTTCCTTCCTTGCGCAAGAGATTACTGACGCGTTTGATCAGCGCCGCCAGATCATCGGCGCGCGGATCACCGGCGAGGAAGGTGCTGAGACTCTCCAGGCGATGTTGGGCGTCGAGGGGATCATCACCGGCCACCGCCAGTATCGCCGCAATTTGGTCGGCGGCGAAGCCCTCTTCGCGAAAGATCACGCGCAGCCGGTCCTGGAAGAACTCGCCGAGCTTCGCGCTGGCTTCCGCGCCAGGAGGCAGTGTCGCGGCATAGGCATCGCGACCCATCTGCGTGAGCGCAGCCAGGGAGAAAGAGTGTTCTCCTTCCAGTGCAATGCGCAGAATGCCCAGAGCGGCACGACGCAGAGCAAAGGGATCGCGGTCGCCGGTCGGGATTTTCCCCAGCGCAAAAAATCCATAGAGGGTGTCGATACGATCCGCCAGAGCCAACGCCTGCCCGGTAGGCGAAGCCGGGATGGCGTCATCGCGCCCTACCGGCCGGTACTGTTCGCCGATGGCCTGGGCCACGGCCGCCGATTCGCCGTCATGGCCGGCATAGTAGGCCCCCATGATGCCCTGTAGTTCCGGAAACTCTCCGACCATGCCGCTGAGCAGATCGCTTTTGCAGAGTTGCGCGGCACGCCGGCAATCCTCGGGATCGGCGCCGAGCATCGCCGCCACACTGGGGGCAAGATTTTGCAGGCGCCGTACCTTGTCGCCTATGCTCCCTAGGCCGTCCTGGAAAGAGACCTTGTCCAGATCGGAAATCCAGGCGACCAGGCTGCTTTTGCGGTCCTGATCCCAGAAAAAGGCCGCATCAGCTAGGCGCGCGCGCAGTACCCGATTGTTACCATGAATGACGACCTGCGCATCACGGCTTTCGAGGTTGGCAATAAAGAGATAACGTGCTGCCAGCTTCCCTTGCCGATCGCGCAGGGGGACATAGCGCTGGTGCTGAATCATCACCGTGATCAGCACTTCCTCCGGGAGCCGCAGATATGTTTCGGCAAAGCCGCCCGCCAGGGCAACGGGCCATTCGCAGAGCCCGGTGATCTCATCGAGGAGGGCATCGCCAAGCATGGGTGTACAATCCAGCTCCTGCGCCAAGCGTTGCAGTTCCGCTGCGATATAGGCGCGGCGCTCCTGCCAATGGGCGCGGACCTGTGCTTGCAGCAAGGCTTGCGCATAGGTCTGCGGCTGCACGACTGGCACGGGGCCAGGATGATGGACGCGATGACCGAAACTATGAGCCTCACTTTGCAGGCCAAAGGCCTGCCAGGATAAGCACTGGTCGGCGAAGCGGAGCAGCAGCCAACGAATGGGACGGGAGAAGCTTTCTTCGTGCTTGCCCCAACGCATTCGCTTGCGCAAAGGTAAGGACTCCACCCAGCGCGTCGCCAGATCCGGCAAGAGCGCCGCTACGGGGCGGGACGGATGCTGGATACGCCACGCCAGCACGACGCCTTTTTCGGTTTCCAAGCGTTGTAGATCGCTGACTGCGACACCCAAGAGCGGGCGAACCCCTCAGCCGCCGGCGTTGCCTTGCCGTCGACAAAAGCCCGTTCGAGCGCCGGTCCGCGGCGGAGTTCTTCCTCGGCCCGTGTGGCACTGGCGAGCTCGTGAATGAGTAGCGCAATTCGACGCGGAGAAACGTAGGGGAGGATCTCGCCATACTCGATGCCGCTTTCGTCCAGCAGGCGGGCCATGATCTCTACGGCGCTTAGCTGCAGCTGCTGTTGTTCCGCTGCCGGTAGTTCCTCGCAACCGATTTCCAGTAACATGGGATGGGACTTCATGCGTCACCTCCCTGCAACAAGGGGTGGCCAAGCTCGGCGCGAGCCTCGGCATAGATTTCCGCTACCGCACGCGCCATATTCCGTACCCGGCCGATGAAGCGTGCCCGCTCGTTGACGGCGATGGCATGGCGGGCATCGAGCAGGTTGAAGGTGTGGGAGCAGTCGAGCACCCGTTCATAGGCGGGCAGGGGCAGCTTGGCCGCGATGAGGCTCTGACAATCGGCTTCGGCGCGGTCAAAGCGTTGCCTTAGATCGTCTACGGGAGCCAGCTCGAAATTGTAGCGGGACTGCTCCACTTCGTTCTGGTGATAAACGTCGCCGTAGCTCACGCCCGGTGTCCAGATCAGATCATATACACTTTCAACGCCTTGCAGATACATAGCCAGGCGCTCCAGGCCGTAGGTGATTTCGCCCATTACCGGACGACAATCCAGGCCCCCAACCTGCTGAAAATAGGTGAACTGCGTTACTTCCATGCCATTCAGCCAGACTTCCCAGCCTAGACCCCAGGCGCCAAGGGTGGGCGATTCCCAGTCGTCCTCAACGAAACGAATATCCTGCAACGCAATGTCGATGCCGAGGCGGCGCAGGGATTCCAGATAGAGCTCCTGCAGGTTACTGGGATTGGGTTTGAGTACCGCCTGAAACTGGTAATAGTGCTGTAGCCGGTTGGGGTTGTCGCCATAGCGGCCATCGGTGGGGCGGCGTGATGGTTGTACGTAGGCAGCACGCCAGGGTTCCGGACCGATTGCCCGTAAAAAGGTTGCCGGGTGAAAGGTGCCTGCACCCACGGGCATGTCCATGGGTTGCAACACCACACATCCCTGTTCACTCCAGAACTGTTGTAACTGTTGGATGATTTCCTGAAAAGTCATGGCGACCCCGCTGCACGAGGACGCCAATTATGGCCGAACGCCCGGTATCAGGAAAGTCTGGGCTCACAGAAGTTCTGCAATACCTTGGGCGGCGCGCTTTGCATCCAGAAAAATCAAGCCGAGTTTTGCTTCTTTTCTGGCAATTACGGTGAGAACGGCATCGTGTCCGGCATGAATGAGCAGGACGTATCCAGAGTCTCCCTTGATCATCACCTGTTCCAGGTCACCGCGGGCCAGCTCCGCTGCCGTTCGGTCGCCCAGGGACAGCATCGCGGCAGCCATGGCACCGACGCGATCCTCGTCCATGTTGCCGGCCAGCAGGGAGGCGATGGTCAGCCCATCGGTAGAGATGACTGCAGACGCCTCGATGTCGGCGGAAGAGCCGTTGAGGTCACTGAGGATAGATTTAAGCATTTCTTCACGCATGGCATTAAAACTCCCGTTAAAATAAGGATGAAGATGTTTAGCGATACCGTTGATCGAGTATTTGTACGAGGGTGACGAAGGGCTGGCTCTGAAGTAGAGGGGCGCCGCCGATGATCAACATAAAACGCTGTGGACCAATAAACAGCGGCCAGAATCCGAGCTCGGACTGTCCCGCAGGGTCGACCAGTGCCCAAGTTTCACTGTGGATGCGGAGATTGTTGCGTAATAACCTCCCATGTCGGTCCTGCAGGCTGAGCAAATCAGCGGAAAGTCCGGCAAGCTCCTCCGCGGATTCATGTAAGAAGCCTGATGTGGACAGGTAAAAACCGTTTTCATCGGCAAGTAAAGCGCGTTGCACGTCCGATAGCTGCGCCAGCAACCCGGGGAGAATGTCTTCCAGACGCTGCTCGGGGGTGTGGCGTGGCTCGGGACTTCCGCGGATCAAACCCAGACGTTGCAGGCGGAAAATACTGCGCAAGGCGTCATCCGGTGAGTCCAGTCGGGTCCAGCGGCAGGCAGCTTCCCGGCCGAAGGGGTCGCGCGATCCTTCGCGAAGAATGTGGAAAAGGATCGATCGGTTACCTTCTAGTTCCGGGCCGGAGCTGATATAGAATGCACCCGCTGGCGTCAACTCGGCATACAGAGGGCGCTCAGAAGTGACGAGTTCGATGCTCATGGGAGCATTCCCAGACCAGGATCGATGGAGAAAAGTAGTGCCATGACCAGGTTCTTCACATCTTCTTTGTTGCGTCCATCTACCTCAAAGATTGGTGGAACAGGATTGAGCATGTGCAGATCCTGACTGACCTCCGCGAGCATTTTTGCGTAGTCTGCGGTGTTCGGGCGGGGGTTGAGATCGGTCTTGCTGATGCCCAGGACCACCGGAACATCGGCAATGTAGTCCTTGAATGCATGCAGGAAGAAATGCATGTCCTTTTGCGGATTGGGGCGGGTGTTGTCCAGCATCAATATCAGCCCGAGACCGCCGGAAGTCAGGATGTCCCACATGAAATCAAAGCGCTCCTGCCCGGGAGTGCCATATAAATGTACCTTGCTCTTGTCGCCAAGGTGCAGAATCCCATAGTCCATAGCTACGGTGGTGTGGCCTTTACGGTTTATGGTCATGTCTGAGGCTTTGGCGTCGGTAGATATGATGGGTACATCAGAGATAGCAGATATCGCTGAAGTTTTGCCTGCGCCAACCGGGCCAGTGAAAACGATTTTATTGTCCTCTCTCATAAATAAGTCTCCCGGTTATTTTTCATTTCCATCACTATAGCCCCGCAATTTTTGCCAGCAGACGGCCAAGAAAACCACGCTTCGCGGGGCTCGGCCGTTGCGCTTCCGCTAGTGTGCTCGAGGGGATCGCCGGCTCTGACGCCACCCCGGAAGCGGGGCTATATTCCAATAATTGCAAAGCATCAGCCGCGGCAAGAAAGTTTAAGAGCGCCTGAGGTTGTACCTGCAACATCCGTATGGTCAATGCTGGGGATGCCGGTGAACGGGCGAGAAAGGCCGCCAAACGCAATGCCTCGGGTAGTGGGTACAAACGCGTAAGGTTGGGCCACCGACGCAGTTTTACCGGACGATTCAATGGAATTTTCTTGCTCAGGCGACCATCCGCAGCGATTGCGTGAATCTGCCAAAGGTATTCCGTGACTGTCATCGAATGAACGGAGTCGTTGTCGGCGAAAGATGCGCCATCTCGGAGAACGAGGTTCTCTTCTCCCTCTCGAAAGATTGCTTGTGCCTCCTCCATGCTGACGCTAGCATCGACTTTCCCCTGTTCTGGAAGGATCCGCCAGAGCAATCTTCCATTGCGTCGATCGACGATTCCTACGGGAATTTGATCGCGTATCGCCCGTTGAACCAGCGCGAGAAGGCCCTGCTCTGGATCGAAGAATTCGATTTGATTCGGATCAAAACTGGGTTTCTCTCTTGCCGGCGGAGGCTGTTGCACACTCGTGGAGAGCTTCGCTGGAGTCGCTGCTGCTGCAGTATTTTGGACTTGCTCTACCGGTTCAGCGGGCTGCTGCAGAGGCAATTCACGGGTCATTGGTGATGGACGCAGCAACTGTTCCAGCGCGGGGAACAGGGTTTCCATGCGGATCGGCTTGGTCAGCGTCACGAACTGGGGAAAGCTGTTGGGGACTACCGTCGTGGCGAGCAGGGGAATCCCGGGGTTTTCCTTACGAAATTTGTCGGCTTCCGCCAGCCCGTCGGGGGAATCCAGATCGGCAATCGCCACATCTGGGACTTGGTGATCGTCCGCTTCGAGAAGGCTATAATTTGCCTTACGGTTCATGCGAAAGGCCATGCGAAATACGGCCTCTTTTCGGATATCGAGGCCAATCCCGCGTACCAGAATCGAAGGAGTTCCCGCAATCTGTGCCTTGTCAGTCATGGTTTTCCTCCTCAGGCGGTAGCGCTGATGTCTCGCTGTAGGCGTTCGGACAGGTGGTACAGCTGGCGCAGGATGGCCTCGTCAGGTTGCGGGTCACTATGGATGATCTTTCTGCTGAATCGAGCAAAACGATCGCGCGCTTGCATACGTTCATACATCTCCAGTAAGGGGGGGAAATAGCCCGACTTTCGCGGTGAGGCAAGGGCTGACTGCTCCAGCAAATCGACGGCTTCCTCTACCTGGCCATAATCGATGAGCATGTTGAAATCGCGTAGAATTGGATCATCGGCATCCACTTCAGCAATCTCCCGGTCGCGCCGCAGGCGCTCTTCCACCAATTGCACGCTAGTCACCGGGATCGTGCTGGTGGGAGTATACAATTGATATTTTTCTGCGAGACTCGGCAGCACCTGATTTTCTCTCCCTTCACTATTTTCCAACTCGTTATATAGACTGTCTTGCCCCAGTTGCCTTCCTACGTTGAGCAAGCGCTGGCGTAAAGCCTTCCCCAGACCCCAGAGGATGATGTGCAAACGCAGCAAGCCTCGGGCGAAATCCCGCTCGTTCCCCTGTTCATAAAAAATTTGGAGAAGCAGTACATGGAGGCGCAGTCGCTTCGGGTAGAGAACCACCTTGCGTTGTAGAATAGTGACCGCGGCTGCGTCCTGACCCGCTTCTCTCAGTAAAGCGACAGCATGCCCCGTACCAACGAGGGTGCTGACGACTCGAATTTCCTCCTCATCGAGCGGAGGTAGTGGCTCTGAACCATAGAGCAAGGCATCTGCGGGCATCTCCTCCTTTCGCTCCTGCTCCGCTGCATGCCGCTGAAACGCGTGCAGGGGAATATCGTTCAGTTCGAGCGGCTCGGGATGCACGATTGCCTGTTGCAGGTCGCGATGGACAGAACCCAGCTCCAGCTGTTCCTGCTCGCGCGCCAGAAAGTTCTCCTTTTGGAGGGGTTGCTGACGACCCAGTTCCTGTTCGATATTTTCCAGACTGAGATGTAGTCGGGCTTCGGCCAACACGCGCAGTGGCAGGTTTTGTGGGTCCTTCTGCAGGCATTGTAGGACTAGATGCTGGACCACGGGGATGTCCAAAATTTGTTGATCGAGGTCTTCCTCCAACATTTCCGCGAGATGCTGATAATCACCTGCCTCGATATAGAGGTTGCGGAGTCGGTTTCTTTGCTCCTGGTCCTGCGGGTGACGCTCGACATACCAGAGAAGGGCCGTCGTTGCCTGATCGATATGTCCATAAGCGAGGTAGATTTCTACCTCATCCAGTATGCTGACCTCTTCAATTTCTGCCACCCTCGCTGGCGGAGCGCTTGGCTCTGGCAGCGGCGCTTGCGGAGCTGGCATGGCTGTCGTCATCGGGTTTTCAGATACTTTTCGAGTGCCTGCGGCGTTGCGCCCCCGTAACTTCCAGAGAATCGCTGCCACCACCAAAAACACGGCTGCACCGATCAGTATCAGACTCGTTGTGGGGAGATGCATGGCTTGAGACCCGAGGCTCCTGGATGATCCGCAATGGACTTCGAGGAGGTAGATAGATGCTTTTGTCGGCCTGTCAACGCTCGAGTAGATCTGCGATTTCCTGCAGGCGTTTGCTACTGCTGCGTCCCGGGTGTTCCTTGCGGGCCAGTTCGGCGTAGCCGTGGAAAAACTCGGGTAAGGCGCGCAGGATCACCGGTAGCCGTTCGCGACTGGCGCGCGCAATGCGCCATTCGCTGCGCGGCTCTCCCTGTCCGGCGTAGCTGCACACCGCCAGACCCCATGCGCGCTCGGTACCCGTCCAATGGTGTTGGGCGATACGCAGGCGATGCAGGTTGGCTTGCATACCCAGCCCAACACCGGGTCCGTCGTAGGTGATCTGCTGGTCCGTGGCGATGTCGGCGAGGAGATGGTCCAGAGGAACGAAGGCTGCACGTAGGGCCTCAGTCCCGGGCGTTTTCTCTTGCAGATGGCGCCGTAGCTCGAGAAGAAAGGGTGATTCCACTTTTTGCTCCATTTTCGGTAAAATTGCAGGGTTACAATAGGATCAATTGGCCGCGCAGATAGAATTGTGGATTCTGCCAGCCTCCCGGATGAGGTTGCAATGCTGCAAAACACACTACGAAAAATTTTTCTTGCCGGCTGTACCGCGCTGGCCCCGCTCGCCACCCTGGCTACGGTGTTCCCCCTGCCCGAGCAGGGCAATATGGTCGGGAACCTGCAAGCCGTCACCAGCCATCGCGATGACACACTGCTCGATATCGGTCGATTCTACGACATTGGCTATAACCAGGAGGTTGGCGCCAATCCCGGGGTGAATCCCTGGCTGCCAGGACAGGCCAGCAAAGTCATCATTCCCAACGAGTACGTACTTCCCCCAAAACCTTGGAGCGGAATCGTTGTCAACATTCCCGCCCGACGTATCTATTTCTTCCCGGAGGGACGGGGGGTGGTATTCACCTATCCTGTCGGGGTGTTCCTGCCGGGCTGGAAGGAGAGCCTGACCACCACCAGCATCATCCAGAAATTCAAGATGCCGGCCTGGAACGTTCCCAAAAACATCCACGCTTGGTTTGAAAAGAAGTTCCATATGGATATTCCGTGGTATTGGCCCCCAGGTGCAGAAAATCCTATGGGGGAGTTGGCCATGGAGACGGGGCTCTCCGGGATCTTCATTCATGGCACCTACCACCCCTGGGGCGTCGGTATGCGAGCCAGCCAGGGTTGCTTCCAGATGTATCCGGAGAATGTCGCGCAGCTCTTCCCTATGGTGCCGGTGGGGACCTCAGTGCGTATCATCGATGAGCCCAACATGGTGGGCGAACGCAACGGACAGATCTACCTGCAGTGTTACAAGCCGCTGCATGCGTATAACAAAGAAGGACCAACGGATCTACAACGCGCAGTAGTTGCCATCAAGCAGTTTATGGCGGCCAATCATTTACACGAGGAGATCGACTGGGCAAGGGTGCGGCGTATGGTCGCCGAGCACAATACCGTCGCTTTGCCGATTGGGGTGGGCACACCCACCTACGCCACCCTGGCCCAGGCGTTGCCCGCCAAGCCTTATGCGTACGCGCCATATGGACCCGCTGCCAATGGTGCTGCCGTTCCTCCGCCACTTCCGCTTGCGAGCGCAGCCAACCAGGATCAGATCAACGTCAAGGTCTATCTGCCCGGACAGAAGCCTAATTAAAACTGCCCGGTGCGCCAACGATACCAGAGGAGGCCAGCATACTCGTGCATGGCCTCACTGCTGATTTCTTCATAAATTGCGCGTGGCAACCACGACTGCCAGGAGAGAGGCGTCGCCTGTCCCATCCGGTAGTCGCAGGGTACGGGCGTTGGCAGGAGACCATAATGACGGAACCAGGCCATGGCCCGGGGCATGTGGACCGCCGAAGTCACCAAGTAGATACGACGAATGTCATGCTGGCGCAACAACGCGGCGCTATCCTTCGCATTTGCCGCGGTGTTGTACGACTTCCCTTCCAACCAGATGGGGTTGTCGATATGAAAACTGTTCCGCAGTAACGCCGCCATGGTCGCTGCCTCGCTGGGCGCACCAAAACTAGGCGCACCGCCACTGGGTACCACGGGTAGATCGACTTGTTGTGCCAGTGCGGCGGCCGCCTGTAAGCGCATCAACGTTCGTGCATTGGCCATTTCGGGTATCGGTCGACCCGGATTGACGATCTCGCCACCACCCAGCACAACGATCGCTTGCGGTGCCGAGTCTCCATGCAAGGGATGCAAGAGCGGTGGATAGCGATCTTCTAGAGGCTGCAGCAGGAGACGCGCACCAAACGGAGTAGCTGCAAAATAGATCCCCAGTAGAGCGAATGCGATCAGGAGTCTACCCAGGGAATGCCAACCCAGCAGGGCGCTCACCAGGATTCCAATGCCAGCCAAGCTCAAAAAAATACCTGGCGGCTGGACCAAGGCGGAGCCGAGGCTGAGAAGATAAATCGGCGTCACGCGTTACAGTGGGTCAGACCACTCGCGGAAACTATTTTCGGCATGGTAGGAGGAGCGTACCAAGGGGCCGGCTGCCACGTGACGAAACCCCATCTCCCGGCCGATGTGCTCCAGTTGCACAAACTCATCGGGCGCCACATAGCGTTGCACGGGGTAATGATGGCGCGAGGGCGCTAGATACTGCCCGAGGGTGAGCAGCGAACAACCGGCAGCGCGCAGATCGCGCATCACTTCGATGATCTCCCCGATTTCCTCCCCCAAGCCCAGCATGAGGCCTGACTTGGTCGGGACATTTGCATGGCGCTCCCCATAGCGGCGCAGTAGCTCCAAAGAATGCGCGTAGTCTGCGCCTGGACGTGCCTGGGAATAGAGCCTGGGTACGGTTTCCAAATTATGATTGAGCACATCGGGGGGGCATTCGGCCAGCGCATCGAGGGCCTTGTCCAGACGTCCGCGAAAGTCTGGAACGAGGATTTCGATCTGCAGCTCCGGACATTGCCGACGCAATGCGCCGATGACCGCGGCAAAGTGCCCGGCACCGCCATCGCGCAGGTCGTCGCGGTCGACGGAGGTCACCACAACAAATCGTAACCCCATCTGCGCAACGGTCTGTGCCAAGTGCGCAGGTTCCTCCGGATCAGGAGCCGTTGGTCGGCCATGGGCAACATCACAGAAGGGACAGCGCCGAGTGCATAAATCGCCGAGGATCATGAAGGTAGCCGTGCCACCACCAAAGCACTCTCCCAGATTGGGGCAGGAAGCCTCTTCGCAGACCGTATGCAGGTTTGCCTGTCTGAGAATCGTCTTCAATTCGTCCACACGTGGGTTCAATGGCGAGCGCACTCGCAGCCAGTCGGGCTTTCGCTGGCGCGGCGACGGCTCGACAATGACGGGAATGGGCACGGGATTGCGACGGACCTTTTCCTCACCTCGTTCGGCGTTTGCCATCAGTTACCCCCTTTGTGCAAGGGCCGCCCGAGGGCAATAGAGAGACTGTCGAGTAGCTCCTGGGCCACGGTTTCCGAGGGCAGATCTGGGCAGAGGGTGTGCACTTGCGTGACTTCCAGGCCAGGGCTACCACAAGGATGAATGCGCTGAAAAGGGCTGAGATCCATGTCGGTGTTCAGGCTCAATCCGTGATAACTGCGGCCCTTTTGAATGCGCAGTCCCAGGGAGGCAATTTTGGCGCCCTGTACATAGACCCCCGGGGCGTCGCGGCGTGCTTGGGCGCTGATGCCGTGTTGTGCAAGCAGGTGGATGACGGCATTTTCCATGGCCTGCGTCAACTGCCGCACATTCCAGCCGCAGCGCGCGAGATCGATAAGGAGGTACGCTACCCATTGGCCGGGACCGTGATAGGTCACCTTTCCGCCGCGATCGCTGCGGATGACGGGAATGGGACCGGGGTCGAGAACGTCCGCCGCGTCGGCATTGCGCCCCAGGGTGAAGACTGGGGGGTGTTGCAACAACCAGATCTGATCAGGAGTCGTCTCGTCACGTTGCCGAGTGAATTCGCGCATGGCGTCGAGTACGGTGAAGTAGGGCAGCAGACCCGGCCAGCAGCGCACAGAAATGGCTTCGTCGGAGAGCTTTACAGGCATAGCATCACCCCCTCGATTTCCTGTACTGCCGCATAGATGGCCTGCAGCTGCATGGCACTGGTTACCGTTACTGAGCAAGTGACGGCGCTATACTTGCCACCACCACTAGCGCGCACGCTGAACGCCTGTTGCGGTACATCTGGCACATGCGCGGCGATGGCTGCCTGCACGGCACTGAGCAGGTCGTCGTGCTGACCAATGGCCTTCACGTGATGGATATGGGGAAAATCGTCCGGCCCCTCGCCTGGCGTTTCCATGCCTGCTCCTCGTCGCGCCTCGTCTCGTCCGAGGCATCTATCCCTGCATGGTAGTGCTTCCACGGCATCAGGTGAAGTCCCAGGCCTTAGATGGCGCTGCGGACGCGGTGCCACAGCTGGCCGAGCCAGGATGCCTTGCTCACTGCAGTGCTGGCGAAGACCGGTACGCTGCGCACGACCTTGCCATCCAGAGTCACCTGCAGTTGTCCCAGTACTGTCCCTTTGCTGAAGGGTGCCTGCACCTTTGGATCCCATAGCAAGTGGGTTTGCAGATCGGCGGCGTGGCCACGCGGAATAGTGACAATCAATGGCTCGGCGACGGTGACGGGCACTTGCATGGGTGACCAATCACTGTGGGATGCCACCCCTACCTGCTTGCCCGCCACCGCCAGTGCCTGATTTTCGTAGAAACGATAACCATAATTCAGAAGGGCTTCGATAGCGTCCGTACCGGAAGACCAGCTAGGCGCACCCATCTCCACGGCAATCAGGCGCCTGCCATTGCGCTCGGCGGTGGCATCGATACAGTGCCCAGAGGCATCGGTAAGCCCGGTCTTCAAGCCGTCGACACTGGGGTCGCGGAACAATACCGGATTCCAGCTGCGCTGCGTAATCTTATTGTAAGTATAGGATTTGAGCTTGGTGATCTGCAGCACCTGCGGATATTGTTGGATCAGATGACGCGATAAAACGGCGACATCGTAAGCGGTCGTATACAGATTGTCGTCGGGTAAACCATCTACATTGCTATAGTGTGTTGAATGCAGTTGCAGCTTTGCTGCGGCATTGTTCATCAAGGTGACGAAAGCCTCTTGGCTTCCCCCGATGGTCTCGGCAAGGGCTACCGCCGCGTCATTGCCCGAGTCGATCAAGAGCCCGTGCAGTAGTTGGTCTACCGTCACCGGCAGACGTGGCTGAATGAACATACGAGAACCACCGGTTTTCCAGGCAGTCTCCGATACCGGAACTGATTCCTCTAACTGCAGGCTACCATTAGCTATTGCTTGATAGGTGAGGTAGGCCGTCATCAATTTGGTCAGGCTCGCGGGTGCGCGGCGCAGATCCGGGTCTTTCGCCGCAATGATCTGCCCAGTTTGAGAGTCCATCAGAACGTAGCTCGCCACATTCGGCAAGGGGGGTGCCGGTGGAATCGGCAACTGCGGCGTTGGGGTAACGGCCATTGCCAACGCGGAGAAAGCAAAAAGTAAGGTAGCCAGTACACTGTTGAAGAAAGTACGCATAGAAGCCATGAACATCCTGCTAAAAAGGTGAGTTAGTCGTGGAGTCGGGGGTGCGAATGAATGGACATGAGAATACCCAAACCGACGAGAAAGGTCAGCATCGCCGTGCCACCGTAACTGATGAGTGGCAAGGGTACACCTACCACGGGCAGAATCCCGCTGGTCATTCCCATGTTGATGAAAACATAGAGGAAAAAAGTAAGGCTGAGGGTGCCGGCGAGTAATTTCCCAAAGCGGGAGCGGCTCTCGAACGCAATGACCAAGCCGCGCAGAACGATGAGCAGGTATACTGCCATTAGCAGTAGCACTCCGACCAGGCCAAACTCCTCGGCGAAACCGGCAAAGACGAAATCGGTCTGCGCCTCGGGCAGGAAATCCAGGTTGACCTGGGTGCCATGGAACCAGCCCTTGCCAAAGATGCCGCCCGAACCGATGGCGATCATACTCTGGATGATGTGATAGCCGGCACCGAGCGGATCGCGTTGCGGGTCGAGAAAGGTGAGAATGCGTTCTTTTTGGTAGCCATGTAAAAAATGCCAAAGCACCGGACCGCTGACGGCGGCAAGCAAAATCAGGGCAATGAACCAGCGTCGTCGCACGCCCGCCAGCCACATCGCAAAGAACCCCGCCGCCGCGATTTGCACGGCAGTACCGAGGTCGGGTTCCTTGGCGATGAGGAGAAAGGGCACGCCGATCAACACAAAGCCAATGACCGTGGGTCGCCACAGGCGTACATCATCTACTTGCGAATAGTAATACGCGAGCATCAGCGGTAGGGCGAGTTTGACCAGCTCGGAAGGCTGAAAACTCAGGGGTCCAACGCCCAGCCAGCGTTTGGCCCCCATGCTGGTTTCGCCAATGACTAAGGTCAGCAGCAAGAGCACGATACCCACGGCATACAGGGGCGGGGCCCAAGCCCGTAGGCGCTCGGGCGGCGTATTGGCGATAGCGATCATGACGCCAATGCCGATGGTGAAGCGCAGGAGTTGTGCCCATACCACGTGAAGGTTCTGTTGGCTGGCACTATAGAGCACTGCCAAGCTGATTCCCATAAGTAGCAAGATCCCGGTCATCAACGCGGGATCGATGTGGCCGAGAATGCGGGCGAGACGTTGTGGCCAGTTGCTGGGGTTCATCTGCTCATCTCCTCAGTTGCGGCCAGTGGCGCTGCATTTGATCGAGAAGATACGTCAACAGCGGCCAAAGAGCGGCACCCAGCGCTGGTCCAATGAGGAGAGCGTTGTGCCAGGCAATCGGCCGCAGCAAAAGCGGCCAGAGCCAGGCAGTGAGCTGCTGGGCGAGAAGCAAAAAGAAGATAAAGAAGAGCTGTTCCCATGGTGGAAGCCGTCGTACCCGGTTCATCCAGGTATAGAGCAAGACCAGCATGAGCACGAGGGAGATTGCCTGAGCGCCGAGAAGATCGCCAAGGAGCAAATCCTGAAGCAGACCGATCAGCCAGATAAGGACATAGCTCAGTGCCTGTTCGCTGCTCAGAGCCCAGTACAGGATGAGCAGCGCGACAAAGTCGGGGTGCAACTGCGCGTAGAGGGGGCCAAACGGCAGCGATTCCAAGAGAAAGGCCAGGAGAAAGCCGACGAACAGAGCCCCCGCCTTCATCGATTCGACGAATGGCGGGTCTGCGGCCAAAGCAGTAGGATGGTGTTCAGCGCCGCCAGATTGGCACTTGGGCGCACGGTAATCTGGGCAAAAGGACCGCCGTTTTTGCGTTCAACGGTTTCCACCACGCCCAATGGCAGACCTGGCGGGAAGCGGCCACCCAGTCCGGAAGTGACCAGCTCCGTCCCCGGTACAAGCTTTGTGTCACGTGACTGAAAGGGAACGGACAATGCCTGCAGGTTCCCCTGCCCATCCACCAGTATTGGTTCATCACCTCCCAGAGGTTGCGCAGGAATGGAACTGGATAGATCCGATAGGAGACTGATTCTGGCGTTGTCGCAGCTGACGGTGACCACCTGCCCAATTACGCCGCCGGGTGCGAGGGCCGGCTGACCGACATAGACACCTTCCGCCGAGCCCGCATTGATGGTGATTTGTTGACTTCCGGCGAGCAGACTCTGCGCCTCGATCTGCGCCACCGTCACCCGGCCTGGCGCAGTGGGAAAACTATCCAGCAAAGCAAGAAGCTGGCGATTCTCCGCACGTAATACGGGGAGCGCAAGGTCCTGTATTTCCAAGGCATGCAGGCGTTGCCGAAGGTCCGCGTTTTCGCTCTGCAGTGCCGCCTGTCCCTGTAGGTACTGGCTACCAGCCAACCACGCATCACGCACCTGGCTATTGAGCCAGAGAATTGGGCGCGCCAGACTCAGACCGAATTGTTGCAGGTTGGGGTGTCCAACACTGTAAAAGCTCAGTGCTGCGCTGACTGCACCCAGCAGAACAAGGCGCAATAGCGAAGGAAGCGGACGACTCAACGACATGCCGGGCATTGGCATCTACGCTTCACTCTTCTGCAAATACCTCGCCCAGACGCTCCAACTCTTCGAGCGCTCGACCGCCACCACGGGCCACACAGGTGAGAGGGTCCTCGGCAACGATGACCGGTAAGCCAGTTTCTTCCATGATCAAACGATCGAGGTCGCGCACTAGGGCACCGCCGCCCGTCAGCACCATGCCGCGCTCGGCGATGTCACCGGCGAGTTCTGGGGGGGTCTGCTCTAGGGCCAGCTTGATGGCGCCGACGATCGCGCCGAGGGGCTCCTGCAGAGCCTCGAGGATTTCGTTGCTGGAGATGCTGAAGGTGCGTGGCACCCCTTCGGCAAGGTTGCGTCCGCGCACCTCCATGCTCAGCGTTTCGCTCAAGGGGTAGGCGCAGCCAATGGTTTTCTTGATTTCTTCGGCAGTGCTTTCGCCAATCAACATACCATAGTTGCGGCGGATATAATTGACGATGGCTTCGTCCATCTTGTCGCCGCCGACGCGCACGCTCTGCGAGTAGACGACGCCGCCTAGGGCAATCACACCGACTTCGGTAGTGCCACCGCCAATATCCACTACCATTGAGGCGGTGGGTTCGGCAACGGGCAAGCCCGCGCCAATGGCTGCGGCCATGGGCTCCTCGATGAGGTGCACTTCCCGGGCACCGGCGCTCTGGGCGGACTCCCGAATGGCGCGCCGTTCGACTTGGGTTGCGCCATAGGGTACGCAGACGATGATGCGCGGACTCGGGCTCAGAAAGCGCTGGGGGTGGACGCGTTTAATGAAGTGCTTGAGCATCGCTTCGGTGATCTGAAAGTCGGCGATGACGCCATCCTTCAGTGGACGGATGGCAATGATGTTGGCCGGTGTGCGCCCCAACATGCGTTTTGCTTCTTCACCAACGGCTTGGGTGCGTCGGTCCGCGCCGTGGCGACCGATGCGGATCGCCACCACCGAGGGTTCAGAGAGGACGATGCCTTTGCCGCGCACATAGATCAGGGTATTCGCCGTGCCGAGGTCAACTGCCAGGTCGCTCGAAAACAGTCCAAGAAAGCGCTTGAATATCATTTAGTTGTGATCCTGCATGGGGGGTCCAGAAGCCGATGCTGTTAGCGGGCCGTGCGCCTGCGCAGCGGTCCAAGAAATGTTCGGCCAGTCTAGCAGAAGCCATGGCAAAGCCCAAGAACCGGTAAGCGACTGAAACTGTGGTGATTTGGCTACAAAAAAGCCGGCGCATATGGCCGGCCGAGTCCGCTCGTTACCAGGTTGTCCTGTTACAATTTATAGGTTTTGGGAAAGGCGATGCCGCGATTGCTGCGCATATCGGCATTCAACACTGGCAGGTCCACCTTTTTCACTTCCACATGCTTCTGACTCTGCAGCCAGCTGGCAAAGACCTCCCAGACCGGCTTGCCTTCCACCGGCTGCATGGCGGCCCAGCCGGCGACCTTGTACTTTTTGCTGGCACTGGCCAGTTTGCCACCAATACGCAAGTTGCTGATGCGATGATAGATCTTCTCGTCGGGGTTGAAGTCGTACTGAATGTTGCCAACGCGGATCATGTCACCGCCCTGCTGGTAGTACGGGTTGGGGTTGAAGATGTTGTCGGCTACCTGCTCCATGATGTTTTTGATCTGCTCGCCGGTATAGTTGTTGACCGTGACCTGGGGGTAGGTGATAGCCGTCTGCCCCATGACATCTTCCATGGTGATGGTTTCCCCAGGCAGCTTGCAGTAGCCCCAGCGGAAACCGGGTGAGAACGAGGCCTCGCAATTCATTTCGGCGCGCAAGGCGTCGCAGAGGAGCTGA
Organism: Acidithiobacillus sp. TH-A67; assembly: GCF_057473545.1. Taxonomy (NCBI): domain Bacteria; kingdom Pseudomonadati; phylum Pseudomonadota; class Acidithiobacillia; order Acidithiobacillales; family Acidithiobacillaceae; genus Acidithiobacillus; species Acidithiobacillus sp. TH-A67. Next base: position 17,449 of record NZ_JBYCKU010000046.1, on the reverse strand, counting down.
TCGAAAGTGCCGTTGAAGTTGTCACGCCGATACAGCAGGCTGCCGGTGGTCGCCAAAGGCTGCTGCAATTTTTCTAGATACGGTTTGCGCACCCCGCCGATGTACTCGCTCATTGCGGCATCGGCGGGGATCAGGTTGGAGAACACCGGCAGATAATGGAAGCGCCAGCCATTGAGCTTGCCTTTGCCAACATCGAGATCGAAGCGGGCGAGGATCTTGCCGTTGGTGCTGGTATTGATGATCAAGGTCTGGTTCACCTGGAAAGGCTTGGGACCCATGATGTCGTGCGTATGCCCCCCGAGGATGATGTCGATCCCCCTGACCAAAGAGGCCATTTTTTTGTCCACGTCAGCGCCATTGTGCGACAGGACGACGACCAGGTCAGCCTTTTTGTCACTGCGACACTCGTCTACCATCTTCTGCATGTGTTCGGTATGAATGCCAAAGCCCCAGTCAGGAATCATGTAGCCAGGGTTCGCAATGGGCGTGAACGGGAATGCCTGGCCAATCACGGCAATGCGACGACCACTGATTTCGTGGATCTGATAGGGCTGAAAGACGGGCTCCTGCCAGGTGTTGCTGAACACGTTCTGCGCCAGGAACTTGGCCTTCAGCTTGTTTTTTACCAGATATTCGACTTGCTTCTGACCATAGGTGAATTCCCAGTGGCCGACGAAGTCATCAACGCCGAGTAGATTCTGTGCGCCAACCATGTCCTCGCCCTTGGTCCAGAGTGCGGTTGCGGACCCCTGCCAGGTATCTCCGCCATCGAGCAGCAGTGCGCGATTGCCGAGCTGTTCGCGATAGCGTTTTACCAGCGTAGCGATATGCGCGTAGCCACCAATTTTTCCGTAGTGCTTGGCGAGGGTATCGTAATCCAGGCAGGAATAGGCGTATTCATCGCGTCCGCTGTGGGCCAGGCCATAATAATCGAGCATCCACTTGCCACAGAGGTGTGGGGTCTGATTCAGAACCGGGCCGACACCGATGTTCGTATCGGGTTCTCGCCACCAGACCGGCAGAAGCTGGGCATGCGAATCAGTCATATGCAGCAGTGTGACATTACCGTAGGCGGGAATATCGTAGGGGTCCTTGTCGCTCCCCCAGGCGGCCTGGATGGCGCCGGGCGCAAAAAAGCCGCTTGCCCCGGCCACACCCAAAAGTTGCAAAAAATCTCTTCTACCCAATTGCATGACAGTAATACCTCCCCAATTCTTGTTTATAGTCCGCCGGATTTGGCCTGCTTCATTACGGTGATGATCTGTTTATCGAGTTCCTTGGCCACTTTTTCCGCTTCGGCATTTTTTGGAAAATAGCGCAGCGCGTAGGTGGGCAAATAGGTCATGAGTTTCAATTGACCATGGCTTTCATACATGACGATCTTGCACGGGGCGAAAGCGCCAAACTCCGGAGTGCTCTGTAAAATCTTCGCACCTAGTACGAGATTGCACACTTCATAAATCACGTAGGGTGTATTGCTTTTGATGCCGCGCTGCTGCAAACCCTGCTGCACATCCAGCGTGCCGACGACATTCATGTTTTCCGCCTCGGCACCGCTGTTGATACCGAGTTTGATCTGGGCGGGCGTCACCCCTCGGTCTACAGCTACAACATACAACGGCGAATCCGTATTGATTTTGGGCATGCCGGAAACCGGCGCCGCAACGAGTGCAGCGTGGGCGATACAGGCGAAGCCAGCGCTGGCCAAGGTAACGCTGAGTCTTGCCGCAAGGGGTGCGATACGAAACATGGAGGACTCCTCTGGTACGACAGTTTGGATCAGTAGAAAGCTCGTCGCCTTACGGCCGGTAGCCGGGAACATTCATCTTGATGCCATTGCTGAGATAACTCATGAAATATTCCAGATTGCGATAGTCGACGCTCTCCAATTTTTCGGGTTGCGCACCCACCTGCTTATCGCAGCCTTCCATACGTTTTTGTAGGGTATTTACCGTCGACCAAGCCGCCCGATAGGTGGGAAAATGGGCACTCTGCCCAACGACGGGTGAGATGATCTGGTCGCGCAGATATTTTCCGGCATAGGCAACATGGCAGGACGCACAGGAAAAATTGAGTTGCCCGCGCTTCATAAAGAAGTAGGCCTTGCCCTCTTCAAATGCCTTCACCGCGCCCGGCCCTTTCACCTGCACATCGACCGGCACACCGTTGGACAGCGACCCAAGATAGGTCTGCAGCGCGATCATGTCCTGACTGCCGTATGGCAGCGGCGCCTCGCCGTTGGCTTTGCGACAGGCATTGATGCTCATACCAATGGTAACGACTTGCTGTGTCTTGTTATCAAACGTTGGGTAATGTGCCGCCACCCCTTTGCCGCCATCGGGATAGCAACTGGCGTAGGTTTTTCCATTTTTGAACTTGCTATCCCAGAGCTTCTGCCCTTCGGAGAGAGTCAAATCTCCTGGGTTGAACTGCATGGCCTCCTGATATTGCGCGTAGAGCTGGGGATTGAAGGCATAGGCACCCAGTGCGTATTTCTCCAACGGCATATCGGGGAATTGCTGTTTGAAATATTCATGAAATTGTTGCAGGGTTTGTTCTGGTCCCACCTTGGTGTTTCCTAGATCCCACCAATTCACCGCATTGGCTGCGATGCTGTTAGCGGCAAGCGCCACGACAGCAACGGGTACGAGCCATTTTTTCATTGCGATTTCCCTCCCTTTTTATGGAAATCGGCGCAGTGCGTTATGCACTGCGCTGTAGAGTACTGCTAACTCACGGTAATTTTGGAGTCTGCACTCCAGCTACCATTGGTATTGTCTTTCCAGATCATTTTTAAGGTACCACTTTCTTCCGCACGCATTTTGAACGCCAGATAGGGGTTGGCGCTGACCGCAGTACTCCAGTCGACATCCAACAGCGGTTTGTCGTTGAAGGTGATCGTTACCGTCTGAATGAAATGTGCTGGGATCAATTTGCCCGTTTTTTTGTCTTTCTGGAGACCAGTAGTCATCGGGTTCATGATCAGGGAGCGAATCTCCACGATCTCTCCCTTTTTCGCGCTACCGGGCATGCGGATCATCGGGTTGCCAAGTGCTTCTGCCATGGTATGTTGCTCCTTACGAAAATCGAAAAAAATCAGCCGCCGCAGCCGCCAATGGTGACCTTGACTTCACGGGGTGCCGAGGCCATCAGTTCCCCTTTGTTGGTTTTGGCGACGACCCGAACATTGTCGGTTTTCGCCATTTTGATGCGTTCCTGAATGTAGGCCTTACCACTGGCTGGAGTGAAGGTGAACTGGCTGGCCAGAGGGGTAGGATTATGATCGACGAAGAGCCAGACTGTGCTGATGTAGTCATCCGCCGTCATGGGAGAGTCGACTTCGATCGTGACCGGCACAGCGCCGCCGTTTTCGGCGATCGTTGGGGCCTTGAGCGAAACCTTGGACGAAACGGGTACGTTGGTCTTGCCGACCGAGTCGCTCATGGCCTCATCAAGCACCTTGGCGTCGAAGGCCTTGACTGGCCAGCCTGCGACGTTTTCGGCGAAGGCGTTGCCTGCTCGCAAAAGGCCGGTACTAGCGACGGCAGCTACGGCAGCGGCGGTGACGCCGGTACCGAGGAATTGTCTACGTTGCATTTGCTTCATATATATACTCCTCAACGGATGATTTATTTCAACGACCAGAGATAGTCAGCAACTTGTTCCAGTTCTTGGTGAGTCAGAACCTTGTTTTTTCCAAACTCCGGCATGTTTGCGTAGGGAAAAAGTTTTTCCGGATCAGACAGAAAGGCGACCAATTTTTCCTTGCTCTGAAACATTTGTTGAAAGGTTACGCCTTTCATCGGTAGGGCCGGGCCTACATTACCTGCTTGCGTGCCGCCGGGAAGGGCGTGACAGGCCAGGCAGTTTCCCTTGGCGCGGTCAAAAGCCAAGGCGCGACCAGCTTCAATGTTATTGACCGCTGGGGCAGCGCTGGCAGCCGTAGCGACCAACAATAGGGCGCCAGCCAATCCAGTCAGAATCCCCGCGCGTGTGCGTCTGTGAGCGTTCATGATGACTCCTGTGGTGCTGCCCGGTTCCTTGCCCGGTGCGCCATTATTTAGCAGATGTCGTGCCAGGTCTGGCGGGGGGCGTTGGCTCCGGATGGACGAGGCGCGGGAAACCCTGTTACACATCGGAAAATCAGTTTGTTATCCTGCAATTCCTTGCCGGAGCCATGGCCTGATAGCGGGGCAGTTCGCAGGCGCAAACAAAAAGCCCCGGACCAGCGCCGGGGCTTCACTGTGCCGAAAGGCACAGACTAGTCTCTATCCAATCCCTCTTCCTCGTCCGCCTGGTCGGCCAGTAACCCCATATTCTTCATCTTGGTGCGCAACTGTTTCCGGCTGATGCCCAGCAGCACGGCTGCCTGGCTTTGGTTGAAACGGGTCTTTTCCAGGGCGCTGAGCACCGTTTGCCGCTCGATGGCGGGCAGATCAAAGGGGCTGGACGGATTCCCCTCACTGTTAGCTTCCTGCTCGCGGATTTCCGCTGGTAGATCACGCCGACCAATGCTGTTTTGCCGGGTGAGCACCACACAGCGTTCTAGAAGATTCTCCAATTGCCGGATGTTGCCCGGCCAGGAGTAACTTTCTAGGGCAGCGAGGGCATCGCTGTCGATTTCTATGCGTGAGCGGCCGATCTCGTGACAGATTTTTTCGAGAAAATGGCTGACCAACGGGGCAATATCGGCGCGGCGTTCCCGCAGCGGAGGGATATGCAGTGGGATAACATTTAAGCGATAGTACAGGTCTTCCCGGAAATGTCCTTCCTGAATGGCCTGTTTTAGATCGACGTGGGTGGCGGCGACAATCCGCGCTTGCAAGCGGATCGGCTGGTGGGTACCCAGGCGCGTGAATTCCCGTTCTTGCAGGGCGCGCAAGAGCTTGACCTGCATCGGTAAAGGCATGTCGCCAACTTCGTCGAGGAACAGTGTGCCGCCGGCTGCAATTTCCAGCTTTCCGGCTTGACTGCGCACCGCGCCGGTAAAGGCGCCACGTTCGTAGCCAAAAATTTCGCTTTCCACCAACTCCAGAGGAATGGCGCCGCAGTTGAAGGCAACGAAGGGTTCGCCAGCACGCGGAGAGGCCTCGTGTAAGGCACGGGCCACCAGTTCCTTGCCCGTGCCGGATTCGCCACTGATTAGGACATTGGAAGGTGCCGGAGCAACCAGATCTATGGTTTCGAGAAGTTGGGCGATCGCCCGACTTACCCCGATCAGACCATGCCGTTTCGGGGCTTGTCGCAGAGGCGGGACGCTCCGGCCACCGCGTTCGAGGATTTGCCGAATCAGCGCCAGTAGTTCGCCCTCGTCCACGGGTTTCGTCAGGTAGTGCTCCGCTCCTTCCTTGATCGCCTCCACTGCTTGTTCGATCTCGCCATAGGCTGTGCTGACAATGATCGGAATCGAGGGATACAGGGCCTTCACCCGACGCAGAAGTTCCATGCCAGACATCCCCGGCAAGCGCTGATCCGTAAGGATCAGTGTGGGACTTTGTTGCTGTAGGAGTTCGAGGGCCTCCTCTCCTGACTCTGCCTCGAGCACTACAAAGCCCTCAGCGCCCAAGATGGCGGCGAGGACGCGGCGCAGATTGCGCTCATCCTCCACGATCAGAATTTGGGTATCCATACTGCTCCTCAGCCTTCGTTAATGAGCTCTGCCCGGTTGCTGCGTGCGAGTGGTAACGTGAGCACGAAACAGGCCCCATATCCCTGCACCCGGCGCAACTCTACGCTACCGTCGTGGACCATCATGATTTTGGAGACAATCGCCAGACCAAGTCCACTCCCCTTGGTTTTGCTCGTAACGTAAGGTTTGAAAACCTCCGTCCATTGCGCTTCGGGAATGCCCGGTCCATTGTCTTGTACACTGATCTCGACACTGTCCGTGAGGGCTGCGGCCCGCAGCAGAATGCGACCTTCTTGGGCAGGAACGGCATCACAGGCGTTGAGCAAGAGGTTGCTGACCGCCTGCCCCATCAAGGAGGCATCGAAGCTCGTCTGCAGGCCAGGACTACAGTCCAGGGTCACGCGAATTGCGCGGGTATCGAAGTCCGTCACGTGCCGCTGTATGCAGTGCTGCAGGAATGGGCAGAGTTCGTGTGGCTCGACATGGGTGTCATAGCTTCGGCCAAAATCCAAAAATCCCTGGGTCATGTCGTACAGGCGCTGCACCTCTTCTTCAATGATTTGTAAAAACTCCTCCCGGTTGTCGCGATCGTCGTAGCGCACCAGATAGCGTGCCGCCCCGCGCACCGAGGACAAGGCATTGCGAATCTCGTGTGCGACCTGCGACGACATTTGCCCGATGGTCACCATACACTGCATGGCCTGCTGCCGCTGATTGAGTTTGCGCAACTCCAGCAGGTGTTCGCGCAGCCGTGTCACAAGGGAGCGAAAGGCAAGTTCGAGACGATGCAGTTCATCCCGATATTCGTCTGTCTCTTCTGCTTGCGCTTCCTCGCGGATACCGAACTGCCGTTGCATGGCTTCCATTTCATGCATGAGTCGCGATATCGGTCGCGTGATGGCAAGACTGACCAGATAGGCACCAATGAGGCCGATAATGGCAGTGATGATGCCGAGGATCAGGAGTCGACTGGTGGTGTGCTCGAGTTTTTGGGCGATGAGACGATCGATTTCTGGAGTGGCACTGCGCAGCCATACCGTACCCAGGCGCTGATTGCCGGCAATGATGGTGGCGGAGTAGCCATATTTCCGGGGCAGCATTTTGGTCGCCGCAGGCGGTATCTGCGTGCCTACCTGCGCAAGATCCGTGCTAGCAACCACGGTGTTGGAGCGGTCGACGATCAGTACCGCAGATACGAGAGAGTTCCCGCTGTTGGCGAGTTGCGCAAGATGGCCTGCATCTTTGAGAAGTAGAGGATTGGCTGCCGAGCTGGCGATACTATCAGTGAGATGGCGGATTTCCGTCTGTAACTGACTGGTCAGGTCGGCTCGCACGGAGGTATAGAGAAAGGTGGCGATCAACAGATAAATCATGGCGATGAGAAGCGCGACCAAGGCCATGCTCTTACTGCGCCAGGTCAGGCGTTGCCAGAGGTGGGGAACTGACGGCGTCACAGTGCGTGGGAAAGGCTGTTGGCGTTAGTGAACTTCATGGCTGTGGGTTGACCTCCTGAAAGCCCGCGGCCGTCAGGGCCTGTTTCGGGAGTGTAGCCAAAATGTTGCGAACCTGCGCGTTCTGGGCGCGCGAAATTGCCGGGCTGGCGACGAGGTCCCAGGCCGGCGCGGGACCGGTGCGAGCGACGATTTGCCAAGTATGCGGCATGGCGGCAGCGAGACTGTCCACCGTCGCACTGCGCACAACCCCCAAATTTGCCTGGCCACTGCCAAGCGCGGTGAACACTGCGCGTTCCGAATCCACCGGCCACCAGGAGAGCGGTTTTCCGGCAGCAAAACCGGCAACCTTGTCGGCGATCAGATCTCTGGCGCTGCAGTAGGGGCTGCCGTACGCAATCCGCAGTTGCGCTGGTGCTGTTTTGACGCCAGCGATGCGCACCAGCGCCAGACCTGAAGATCCAGCATTCGGAATCAGAGTGGCCAAGCGACGAATGTGGCCCTGCGCGGCTTTCGTCATCAGCGGACTCAAGAGCGCAAACTGGTAGCGTCCCGCCTGGAGTTGCTGCAGATATTGCCTTTCGTCGCGCGGCAGCGAAATTTCGATGGCCTTGCCCGTCGCCTTTTCCAGAGCCAGGCGCAAGGGTTGAAACAGGCGCGCTGCGGTCAAAGGAGAAAACGCGGGCGGAATGCCCAGGCGCCAACGTGGGCGTTGCAACCTCGGCGTCAGCTCTTCGCCATATAGGTCAGCATATAGACTGCGCAATGGTCCATAGGTGCCGGGAGAGATGGGGGTGAAGCGGGTTGCCAGCGCATGGATTGCCGCCATGGCGTTGGGGTCCTGCTGTGCCAGATCAAGCAATGCCTGGCGGATTGCCGCCTGCTGCGCTGCGGGGACGCTCTCTGATGCAGCGATGAGATCGCCGGGCCCGACGGTACTGCGGGCAATCACGCGCAGGGTGCCTGCGCGTAGATACGGTACGGCAACGTTTTCGGCAACGGCAGTTGCATCATAGAAGCGCGCTGCCACATCCATCAACGCATTGCTGTCGCTTCCGCCTTGTCCCAGTTCGCTGAGATCCCGTCGTTTGATGCCGGCAGCATCCAGCAGAGAAAGGGGCACCAGGGCCGATGCCGCACAGGCGGGATTCCCCAAAATGAAGGATTTCCCACGTAACTGCAGGACCGTGTGGATCGGACTGTCGCTGCGGACGACGATCACGCTCTCGTTGCCGCCGGGGGGTGGCACCAGGCCAGCGAGGGGAGTATATGGATCGCTGTGGGCGATCTTTAGATACGCAATCGGGCAGAGCAAAACGATTTGCGCTCGTTTTTCTCTCGCCTTCAGGTAGAATTGGTGAAGATCCGCACTGAAGCTGAGCTGAATTGGCTCGCCAAGGGATTTTTGCAAGTGCGTCGCGAGAGGTGCAAAGGCCGCGAACATGACCGAAGGGCTGCTGACCGGTGGCAGCAGAAAGCGTAGCTCGGCTAGGCCTTGCAGGGGCCAGAGCAACAGGTTGAGGCAGATACCCAGTAAGAAAAGTCGTAAACGCATGGGAAACCGATGGCCGAGCAATCGCCTAGACTAAGCAAAAGGAGTGCCAATATCCAATGCAGGAAAAATCTCTAACGCATTTTACGCAACAGGGCGAGGCGCAGATGGTGGAGGTGGGTGCCAAACCGGCCACCTTGCGGCGCGCCGTAGCCAGTGGCGCCATTCGCATGGCCCCGGCAACCCTCACACGGATCCGTGCTGGAGATATGCACAAGGGAGATGTGCTGGCAGTGGCGCGAATTGCTGCGATTCAGGCCAGTAAACGCACAGCCGAATTGATCCCTTTGGCACACCCACTGTTCTTGACTGGCGTAGAAATCCGCTTTGCGCTCGATGCCGATTCGAGCGAGGTACGCTGCGAAGCCGAGGCGCGCTGCCAGGGACAGACCGGCGTGGAAATGGAAGCGCTCACCGCAGTGAGCGTCGCCTTGCTGACCATTTACGACATGTGCAAGGCTATCGACCGGGGCATGTCTTTGACCGGGATTTGTCTGTTGCGCAAGGAGGGGGGCAAATCTGGCGTCTGGGAACGCAAGCCAAGCGCTGGGCAATGAAGCGGGGAGGGGCGTAGTCGCAGCGCTCCCCGTCGTGGTGCTTGCTATTACTTGCCGCGGTGCGGAGAGGAGCTGTAACGCACCATCACGTCGCGATCTTTCCAGTTGCTCTCTTTCAAAATTTCATCCGGGATCATGTAACGATCCTGCGGCGCTACATCCTGGCACTTGACGATCCGCAGCACGTCGGAGAAGGGCAGCTTGCGTAGCAGGCCGTCCTTATCGGTGGCGCGGACGATCATGGCGTCCTTCAACAGGGCATAGACATAGAAATTGCCAGGGCGCAGCTTACCTTCCTTGTCTTTCCAGGTGACGGTAATCCGGGTATGTTCTTTGAAATCGTTACGATTCATCTCTGGTCTCCACACGTTTCAGGACAGGGTGAACTTATCGACTTTGGGCTGTCCAGGCAAATAAGCCTCCCTTATTACAAAATCAAAAAAGCTGAGTTGCTTTATCGCCATGGCTCGGCGACCATCATCTCCCTACCTTTCCGGTGGGTCCGTTCAAATTTCAGTGAGGTCAGGCGATGGCTACGGTCATGGAGTTCGAGGATCACAAGAAGCAGGAAATCAAGTACAGTACCTGCTACATGTGCGCCTGTCGCTGCGGTATCAAGGTCACCGTAGAAGACAACAAGGTGCGTTTCATCCAGGGTAACCGCAATCATCCGATCAACCAGGGAGTGCTCTGCGCCAAGGGCTCGGCGGGGATCATGAAGCAGTACTCCCCGGCTAAATTGCGCAATCCTTTGCGGCGCAAGCCAGGCACTGAGCGTGGTGCCGGCGAGTTCGAAGAGATTTCCTGGGAGGAAGCTCTCGACACTCTGACCAAACGCCTTGAACACATTCGCGCGACGGACCCCAACAAGTTGGCCTACTTTACCGGTCGTGACCAGATGCAGGCGCTCACCGGGCTTTGGGCGCAGCAATTTGGCACCCTCAACTGGTCTGCGCATGGCGGCTTCTGCTCTGTCAATATGGCCACTGCCGGCCTGTACATGCTCGGCCACGCCTTCTGGGAGTTTGGTGACCCGGACTGGGATCGCACCAAGTACTTCATGCTCTGGGGTGTCGCCGAAGATCACTCCTCCAATCCGATGAAGATTGGTCTGGAGAAACTCAAGCGTAACGGTGGCAAGTTTGTGGGTGTCAATCCGGCGCGCACCGGCTATCAGGCCATTGCCGACGAGTGGGTGCCTATCCGTCCGGGCACCGATGGTATGTTCGCCCTGTCCATGGTGCATGTGCTTTTGCAGAATGAGCAGTTCGATTGGGACTTTTTGCTGCGCTACACCAATGCCCCCTTCCTGGTGGTGAATACCCCCGGTCAGAAGGGTGACGGTCTGATCTGGCGCGATGCCGAGGGGCACCCTCTGGTCTGGGATCTCGAACAGCAGGCCTACGTCAATGGCATGCAGCCTGGCGTCAAGGCAGCCCTCTTTGGCGAATTCCAGACTCCCGATGGTCGGCCCGTGCGCACCATCATGTCCATTCTCGCCGAGCGCTACCTGGACGACCGCTATAGCCCCGCCAACGCCAGCAAGATCACTGGCATTCCGGCTGAAACCATCGAGCGGCTGGCCCTGGAAATGGCCCACGTCGCGTTCAAGGAAAGCATCGAGATTGAAGTCGAATGGACCGACTGGGCGGGCCGCAAGCATGACAAATTCATCGGGCGGCCAGTGTCCATGCACGCCATGCGCGGTATCTCGGCGCATTCCAACGGTATGCAGGCTGCACGTGCCATTCACCTGGTACAGATTCTCTTGGGCACCATCGACTGTCCCGGTGGCTTCCGCGCCAAAGCGCCATACCCCAAGCCGGTGCCGCCGCCAAACAAGCCGGCGCAGCACAGCGCTCCCAATACACCACTGAAGTCCTTGCCGCTCGGTTTCCCGACTGCGCCGGAAGACCTCGTCATCGACGAGAATGGTAATCCAAAGCGCATCGATAAGGCCTATTCCTGGGAGGCACCGATTGCCAACCATGGCCTGATGCACATGGTGATCACCAACGCCGTCAACAAGGACCCCTACGGTATCGACACCCTGATCTTCTTCATGGCGAACATGAGTTGGAACTCCACCATGAATACCGCCAATGTGCAGGAGATGCTGAAGGCCAAGGACGAAAATGGCGAGTACAAGATCCCGTTTTTGGTGGTCATCGACGCCTTCCATTCGGAAATGGTGAACTTTGGGGATCTGATCCTGCCCGATACCACCTACCTGGAGCGCTACGATTCCATCTCGCTCTTGGATCGACCCATTTCCGAGCCGGATGCCATCTGTGACTCCATCCGCCACCCGATCCTTAAGCCGGACCGCAATGTGCGCCCCTGGCAGGACGTGATGGTGGAGCTGGGGGGGCGTTTGAAACTGCCTGCCTTCACCAAGGAGGATGGTACGCCCAAGTACAGCGGCTACAAGGATTTCATTGCCAATTTCGAGCGTGCTCCGGGAATCGGCTTTCTGGCCGGTTGGCGGGGTAAGGATGGCGAGACGCACCTGCGCGGTGAACCGAACCCCAATCAGTGGGATCGTTACATCGAGAATCAGGGGTTCTTCCAGTATCACCTGCCCAAGTCCCAACGCTTCTATCGCTTTGCTAACAAAGAATATCTGGAGCTGGCGCAGCGGGTGGGATTCAATCCTACGGCCGACCCTATCATCATCGAGTTATACTCCGAAGCCTTCCAGCGCTTCCGCTTGGCGGGTCAGGGCCTATATGATGGTCCGATGCCCAAGGATCCGGTCGACCGCGAGCGTCTGGCTACCTATTTCGACCCGTTGCCAGACTTCTACGAGCCCTTGGAGCAACAGCGTATCGATAAGAAGGAATACCCGTTCTTTGCTGTCAATCAGCGCCCCATGATGATGTATCACTCCTGGGATAGCCAGAATGCCTGGTTGCGCCAGATCATCGCACAGAATTATCTGTACATGAATCGGCAGCGCGGCGAGCAGATGGGGATCCAGGACAAAAGCTGGGTTTGGGTCGAGAGCCACAATGGCAAGATCCGCGTACAGGTGAAGCTGATCGAAGGTTGCCAGGAAGACACGGTGTGGACCTGGAACGCCATCGGCAAGCAATCCGGCGCCTGGGGTCTGAAACCCGACGCCGCAGAGGCCACCCGTGGGTTTCTGATGAATCACCTGATTTCGGAATTACTGCCGCCCAAACAAGGCGAGCGGCGCTTGACCAACTCCGACCCGATTACCGGGCAGGCAGCTTGGTATGATCTGATGGTGAAGATTTATCCGGCGGCGCCGGGTGAGGAGGGCACCTGGCCCACCTTCCCGACCATGAAGCCGTTACCTGGCGATACTCCGGCACCGGACGTGCTACGGTATCACACCCACAAGCCCGTCAATCTCAAGTCCTGAGTAGGCAAGGAGCGCGACATGAGACTTGGATTAGTCATTGATCTGGACACCTGCGTAGGCTGTCATGCCTGTGCGGTTGCTTGTAAGGAATGGAACACCAGCGGCACCACGGCACCACTCACGGATTACAACCCGTATGGCGCGAAGCCGTCCGGGGTCTGGTTCAACCGTATTCGGCACTACGAAATCGGGGAGTACCCCTACAACAAGACGGTCAATTTTCCGATGTCCTGCATGCATTGTGAAAATGCGGAGTGCGTCACCGTCTGCCCCACTGGCGCGAGCCACAAACGCCCCGAAGACGGAATCGTTCTCGTCGACCAAAGCAAGTGCATGGGTTGCAATTACTGCTCCTGGGCCTGCCCATACGGCGCCCGCGAGCTGGATCGGGTCTCCGGCACGATGAAGAAGTGCACCCTCTGCATCGACCGCATCTACGACATGGAAATCCCCGAAGAAGAGCGTCAACCGGCCTGCGTACTGACCTGTCCTGCGCATGCCCGCATGTTCGGTGACTTCGACGATCCAGAAAGTCCGGTCAGTCGGGCGGTGCGGGAGCGCGGGGGCTATCAGCTCATGCCCGAATTGAACTATGACCCGAGCAACCATTATCTGCCGCCGCGCGTGCACGCCCCCATCCCCACCGAAGGCCTGAAAAAGAAGGCCGGCGCAAAGGTGAAGGAGTGGGTCAATCGTGTGGTGGAGCGCTAAGGAGACGTTATGCACGCGGCACTGGCAGTTATTTTTCTCACCCTGTTTTCTGGCGGCGGATTTGGCCTGATGGCCCTCGTTGCCATCGTCAACGATCTGCATATTGATGGTGGACTGAGTCCCATCCAAACCCTCGCTGCGGTGATTTTGTCGCTGATCTTTGTCACGATTGGCATGCTGTCCTCGACGGCGCATCTTGCCAATCCCAAAAATGCGTGGCGGGCCTTCACCCGCTGGCGTACGTCCTGGTTGGCACGCGAAGGTATCTTTGCGGTTGCGTATTATCCCTTTGCCTTTGCCTACCTGGTCTGGACTTTTGTGACGGGCGCCCCTGATGCCACAGTCGGTCTGATCCTCGCTAGTCTGGCAGGGGTGATCGGACTCATCACCATCTTCTGCCAAGGCATGATCTACGCCGTGCTGCGTACCATTCGCCAGTGGAATACGGCTCTGGTACCGGCCAATTTCTATGCCATGGGTCTCGCCATCGGCGCCACGCTCCTTGCTGCCGTGCGTATTGTCACGGGCGAGAGTGCCGGAGTTTTTGTGGGTATTGCCATTGCCCTGATCGCTGCCGTGGCGGTGATGAAGGCCATCTATTACTTCTGGATTGCGCGTCCCTCTGGACCGACGATTCGCACGGCAACGGGTTTCAATCGTTTCACTGTCCGCATTCTGGATCAGGGACATACCTTTGGCACCTTCCTTACCGAGGAGTTCGGCCATACGTTGGCGCGCGATAAGGCTCGCGGGATCAAGCTGATGATGTATTTCTTCGCTGTCATCGTGCCGATCATTGCACTGGCATTTGCCGTAGCTTATCAGTCAGCCGTTGCGGCGGTCATTGCCGCGGTGTCCATCGTGTTTGGGCTGGGAGTGGAGCGCTGGCTGTTCTTTGTCGAGGCACAGCATGTGGTGAACCTGTATCATGGTCGCCAGCGCTGCTGACAAACAAGGCTACTGCACTCCCTCTGGGCAGATAAGTAGCCTGCCCGAGGTGGGGGGGCTTTGGGATCAATATGGCAGACGCATCACCTACCTGCGGCTATCCCTTACTGAACACTGCAACTTTCGCTGTCAGTACTGCAGCCCAGCGGAAGGCACACCGTACTTCGAGCGTGAGGAACATCTGCGTCCTGACGAGATTCACCTCGTCCTGCGCAGTTTTCAGGCCCTGGGTCTCCGACATCTGCGCTTTACTGGCGGCGAACCTCTCATCCATCCTAGCTTGTTGGCGCATGTCCGCTACGCCAACGAACTTGGTATCGGTAAAATCAGCCTCAGTAGTAATGGCTATCTGCTCGATCGCTTGGCCGAACCTCTTGCCCAGGCGGGGCTGAACAGTCTCAATATTAGCCTGGATAGCCTCGACCCCGACAAGTTTCAACAGGTAACCCGGGGGGGGATGTTGCCGCGCGTGCTACGCGGCATCGATGCCGCGCGTGCGGCTGGCATACCCCGCATCAAGATCAATGCGGTCCTTTTGCGTAGCGTCAACGGGTCGGAATTGGCGTCTCTGGTCGATTACGCGGTCGCCCGTGGCTTGGAGATTCGCTTCATAGAAACCATGCCGCTGGGTAGCGCGGGCAGCGGTAGTCAGGAGCAAGATTACCTCTCTGCGAGTGAGGCTCGGGCGACAATCGAGAGAGAGTTTGGTGCGCTTTTACCGCTTGCGAACAGTCGCGACCAAGGTCCGGCAAGACGGTACGCCCTGCCGGGTGGGCAGGGCAGCATCGGTTTCATCACCCCTATCAGTGACAACTTTTGTGCGACTTGCAATCGCGTACGTCTGACGGCAACCGGCCGTCTCGTCTTTTGTCTCGGTCAGGAGGCAGGTATGGAATTGCGTCCCCTGCTCCGCGCTGGCATGGGTATGGTCGAACTCGGCAAGGCGATCGCACAGGGTATCTGGCAAGACAAACCCGAGCGCCATGTCTTCGATCAGGATCGCAAACGCTCTTCAAAAATATTTATGATGCGTCTTGGGGGATGAGATAGATTAGAATTCTGGTCGGTAGAGATGCTACCATTAACGAATTCTGTTTGGGAGTGGATCTAAGATCATGTATGGCTTCAAAGAAATTACCGCCGAGCAGTTGAAGGAGATGCAGGAGAAGGCGCAGGCCTTCACTTTGATTGACGTGCGTTCACCGGCCGAGGTTGCCCGCGGGATGATCAGCGGCGCAAAACACATTCCCCTGCATCTGCTGCCAATGAGTATGGCCGAGATCGATAAGGAGAAGCCCTTGGTATTCTATTGTCTGAGCGGTGGGCGCTCATCGCAGGCCTGCGCTTTCGCGGCCGCACAAGGCTTCTCGGAGGTATACAACCTGCGAGGTGGGATTTCGGGCTGGGCTAACCGCTCTTTTCCCATTGTCTAGCCTAGCGTATAAGAATATGCTGAAATATGCCGAACTAATCAACAAATTAAAATCTTTGCCTTGCTTGACGGGCAAATCCTGATACATTCATACGCTGTTGTTTGACTTGAGAGTGGAGGTTGCAATGGTACAAGAAGACAAGTTGCTGGATGCCCGTGGATTGAACTGCCCGCTGCCCATCCTGCGCACCAAGAAGGCCCTGGGAGAGATGAATGCCGGACAAGTCCTGAAAATCGTTGCTACCGATCCCGGTGCAGTGAAGGACTTTGAGGCGTTCTCCAAGCAGACGAAGAATCCTCTGCTCGACCAGGCGGAAGCCGGCGGCGAGTTCGTGTTCTTCATTCAAAAGGCCTGATGAGCCTGAGGCGCCCGAGAATCGATTTCTGGTGCCCTCGAGGAGTGAATTATGGATGAAAAGAAACTGGCGATTATCGCCACCAAGGGTACGCTGGATTGGGGTTACCCGCCTTTTATCTTGGCCTCTACCGCAGCGGCTCTTGGTTATAGCGTGGAAATCTTCTTCACCTTTTATGGTCTGCAGTTGCTGAAGAAGGATCTTGGGCATTTGCGAGTCAGCCCGCTCGGAAACCCGGCCATGCCTATGCCGGTGCCTATGCCGACATTGATGATGGTCTTGCCGGGAATGGAAGGTATGGCAACTTCCATGATGAAAAGCAAGATGAAGGCCAAGGGCGTGGCGAGTCTTGAAGAGTTGCGTGAACTCTGCGTCGAGGCGGAAGTGCGCATGATTGCCTGCCAGATGACGGTAGACCTGTTCGAGTTTGATACGGCCGATTTCATCGACGGCATCGAGTTGGGTGGAGCGGCCGCCTTCTTTGAATTTGCGGGCGAGTCCGACATCACCTTGTTCACCTGATCGGAACGGATCAGGGGTGTGGCGGTCAGACAGATATCGGCTTACTACTGCTAGTGAGGAGCAAGTAAATGGCGACTTACGCTGAAATGAAAGAGATGTTCGATGAGATTCGTGCCGACTTCCGGTACGATCACGAACTCAATGGTTGTCTTAACTGCGGTATCTGCACCGCCACCTGTCCGTCGGCACAGTTTTACGATTACAGCCCGCGGGAAATCGTCCAGCTCTTGTGGACGGAAAACGTGGAGCAGATTTACGACGCCATGCAGGAGAAAATCTGGGCTTGTGCGCAGTGTATGACCTGTGCCGCACGTTGCCCCTTTAAGAATTCCCCTGGTGGCTTGGTGATGATCATGCGCGAGGTTTCTATTCGCCATGGCATGCAGTCTGCGAAAGACGTGTTGCGGCCCTTCGGGCGCGTGATGCTCAAGCTCATCACTACCGGCAATCAGTTGTCTCCCGATATGATCCAGCCGGATCACTTCCCCGACTGGGGTCCAAACATTCAAAAGGTCGAAGGCGATCTTCGCGTGTTGCGCAAGGCGATCCCGGTGCGCACCCTGCAGACTGTGGAAACTGCCTGGGAAGTTTCGCTGAAGACCTCCGTGGAAATGTACACCATCTGGGAAATGACAGGCGTGCTGAAATCCTTGGAAACCATGGATGAAAATCTCTTCGACGTGATCGAGGACTTCATCGATGAAAAGCGCGAGGACTACGAAGACTGGCTCGAAAGCCATGGCGACGAGTAAGGGGTGACGAAAATGAGTGAAAACACGACGCAGCAAGGGGTAGCCGGTCACGGTGCCTTTTTCCAGGATACCAATCTCAACGCCAACGAAGCCGAAGCCGCCACGGCGTGGGTGCGTAACCATGTCGATCGGCGCTCCGTGGATCTGGGCG
>NZ_JBYCKU010000045.1:0-17577 GCF_057473545.1 Acidithiobacillus sp. TH-A67 | reverse complement strand
TCAGAAGGGTATGTCATCATCTTCAAACTGCTCCACCGGAGGACGCGGAGAGCTCTTGGCCGCGCTTTGCGGAGCAGCATAGCTTTCCTGCTGGCCGTCGTCGAAGTTCGCGGTGCCGCCACCGCGCCCCCCCACTAGCTGCAGGCGATCACCCACAATCTCGGTAGTATAGCGCTCCTGGCCTTCCTTATCGGTCCATTTGCGCGTCTGCAGGCGTCCCTCGACGTAGGCCATGCTACCTTTTTTCAGATATTCGCCAGCAATCTCCGCGGTGCGCCCAAACAACACCACGCGGTGCCACTCCGTGCGCTCCTGGCGATTGCCCTCGCGATCCTTGAAGGTTTCCGACGTGGCCAAATTGAGATTGGCAATGGCCCCGCCGCTGGGCTGATAGCGCATCTCGGGGTCACGCCCCAAGTGCCCGAGTAGTATGACTTTATTCACTCCCGCCATGATTTCTCTCCTGATAACCGGGGACGCGCGTCCCGATAGCCCGTATACTATCCCATTCTGACGGCCAACAAAGCAAACGGCATGGATCATATCGAAATTCGCGGTGCCCGCACGCACAATCTCAAAAATATCAGCCTGCGCCTGCCCCGCGACCAACTCATCGTGATTACCGGCCTCTCCGGCTCTGGCAAGTCCTCGCTGGCCTTCGACACCCTCTACGCCGAAGGGCAGCGCCGCTATGTGGAGAGTCTTTCGGCCTATGCGCGGCAGTTTCTTTCCCTGATGGGCAAGCCCGATGTCGATGCCATTGAGGGACTGTCGCCTGCCATTGCCATCGAGCAGAAATCGACCTCCCACAATCCGCGCTCCACGGTTGGCACCGTCACCGAAATTCACGATTATCTGCGCCTCCTCTATGCCCGCGTGGGTACACCGTGGTGCTGTGGCGAACCGATTCAAAGCCAGAGCATCGCCCAGATGCTCGATCAGATCCTCAGCTGGGAAAGTGGTACCCGCATCCTGGTTCTGGCCCCCGTACTCCGCGATCGTAAGGGCAGCCACGAGGAGATTTTCCAGGGGTTACGCGCCCGTGGTCTGGTGCGCGCCCGGGTCGATGGACAACTTTGCGAGCTGGAAGAGCTCCCGGTGCTGGATCCCAAACGCAAGCACAGCATCGAAGCGGTGGTCGATCGCCTGGTCCTGCGCGACGATGTTCGGGGACGTCTAGCAGAATCACTGGAGAGCGCGATGGCCATGGGCGACGAGGAGGCGATCGTAGTCAACCTAGGCGAAGAAAAGGAACATTTTTTCTCTGCCCGCCACGCCTGCCACCAATGTGGCCGATCCTTCCCTGCCCTCGAACCACGGCTCTTTTCTTTCAACAACCCGGCAGGCGCTTGCCCTCGTTGCGATGGGCTCGGTGAAATCAACATCTTCGATCCTCAATTGATCATCCCCAACCCAGCGCTGAGCATTGCCGATGGTGCGATTGCGCCCTGGCGACAACGCCAGAATGATATGCATCCAGTGTTGCACGCCCTGGCCCATCGTCTTGCTTTTTCTCTGGAAAGCGCCTGGAAGGAACTACCCGATACGGTGCAGAATATTCTTCTATACGGTTTCTCCGAGCCCTTGGCGATCCGTGGACGCAACGGCAAAGCGGAAACCCAGCGTTTTTCCGGAGTCATCCCCACCCTGGAAAAACGACTGCACGAAACGCAATCGCAGCTGTTACGCGAGGAGCTCCTGCGCTTCATGGGCCGCCTGCCCTGCCCCGACTGCGGCGGTAGTCGCCTACGTCCCGAGGCGCGCATGGTGCGCGTCGGGGCACTCGCTGTGCATGAGTTTTCCGCCCTGTCGATCGGCAAGGCCGTGCGCTCTATCGAAGAGCTCCAGCTTGCTGGAAAGGAAGCGGCCATCGCCGAGCGGATCCTCAAGGAGATCCATGATCGCCTGCAGTTTCTCATGGACGTCGGGCTGGACTACCTGACCCTCGACCGCTCCGCCGAGACCCTGTCCGGTGGCGAAGCACAGCGCATTCGTCTCGCCTCTCAAATCGGTGCCGGCCTGGTCGGCGTCATGTATGTCCTGGATGAGCCTTCCATCGGCCTGCACCAACGGGACAACGATCGCTTGCTGCAGACCCTGAAACGCCTGCGCGATCTGGGCAACACTGTAATCGTGGTCGAACATGATGAGGATGCCATCCGCGCCGCCGATTATCTGGTCGATATGGGCCCCGCTGCTGGCGTGCATGGCGGCGAGGTGGTGGCCAGCGGTCATCCGGCAAGCGTGGCCCGTAGCGCAGCTTCCCTGACCGGGAAATACCTACGCGGAGAACTTTGTATCGCCACGCCCGAACGTCGCCGTCCGCCAGACAACGAGCGGATATTACGGCTCGTCGGCGCGCGTGGACGCAATCTGCGCGAGGTAACTCTGGAAATCCCCCTCGGGCTCTTCACCTGTGTCACCGGGGTCAGTGGTTCCGGCAAATCCACGCTGATCAACGACACCCTTTTCCCGGCCTGCTCTCGCCGGCTGATGAACAGCCATCTCACCCCCGCCCCATATGAGCAGCTCCTCGGGTTGGAGCATCTCGACAAGGTCATCTCCATCGATCAGAGCCCCATCGGGCGCACCCCGCGCAGCAATCCGGCGACCTATAGTGGACTTTTCACTGCCGTGCGGGAGCTCTTTGCCGGGACCAATGAGGCCCGCGCGCGCGGCTATGGGCCAGGTCGTTTCAGTTTCAATGTCAAAGGCGGGCGCTGCGAGGCCTGCGAAGGAGAAGGCGTTTTACGCGTGGAAATGCACTTTCTCCCCGACGTCTATGTCGAGTGCGACGTCTGTCACGGACGGCGCTACAAACACGAGACCCTGGAGATCCACTACAAGGGAAAGTCCATCCACGATGTGCTGCAGATGACGGTCGAGGAAGCCGCGGAATTTTTCGCGCCAGTGCCGAGCATCGCCCGTAAACTGGGAACCTTGCTCGACGTTGGTCTTGGTTATATTCAACTGGGTCAGTCCGCAACCACCCTTTCTGGCGGCGAAGCGCAACGGGTGAAACTCGCGCGCGAGCTTTCCCGTCGGGACACTGGTCGCACCCTCTACATCCTCGACGAACCGACCACCGGCCTACACTTTCACGATATCGCGATGTTGCTGAGCGTACTGCAGAAGCTCGTTGACGCCGGCAACAGCGTGGTGGTCATCGAGCACAATCTCGACGTCATCAAAAGCGCCGACTGGGTCATTGATCTCGGTCCCGAGGGCGGCAACGGCGGCGGCCAGATCATTGCCGAAGGAACGCCGGAACAACTGATGATGGCGCAACATTCTCATACCGGCCACTATCTAGCGCAACACCTGACAACAGAAGCAGGAAAGGGCTGAGAGCAGCCAGGCTCCCAGCCCTTTTGCGGGACGCTGTCTCGTCAGGAAGCGCTGGCTTCGCGATCCACCAGCTCAACGATTGCGAGCGGCGCGTTGTCACCCGCACGAAACCCGTACTTGACAATACGCAGATAGCCACCAGGCCTTGCCTTGTAATGCGGACCCAGTTCATCAAAGAGTTTGACCACGGCCGCGCGATCACGAAGACGAGAAAACGCGAGACGCCGCCGCGCCACCGTAGGCTCCTTGGCCAGGGTAATCATCGGCTCGGCAAAGCGTCGCAGTTCCTTGGCCTTGGGTAAGGTGGTGACGATTCGCTCGTGCGCAAAAAGCGAGACCATCATATTGGCGAACATCGCCCGCCGATGGCTGCTGTTACGATTCAGTTTTTTTCCACTATTGCCATGACGCATGACGTCACACTCCCCAAATAAAAAGTAACGACTCAGTCTGCCTCGACGGCATCTTTATTACCCAGCGGTGGTAAGCCCTCGGGCGGCCAATTCTGCAGGCGCATCCCTAAGGAAAGCCCTTTGCCGCCGAGGATCTCCTTAATCTCTGTCAGAGATTTACGACCGAGATTCGGCGCCTTCAAGAGCTCATTTTCCGATTTCTGCACCAGATCACCGATATAGAAGATGTCCTCGGCCTTCAGGCAATTCAGCGAACGCACGGTCAACTCGAGATCATCCACCGGCCGTTCCAGCAGGGGCATCAGATCCTCGACCACAGCAACTTTCCGCAGCTCTTCTACGGCGGGCATCTCGCCACCAACGAAGACGTCCAACTGTTGGCGGAGTATGCGTGCCGCCTCCTGAATGGCAGCCAGTGGCTCAATTGTACCATTGGTTTCGACGTCAAGGATCAGGCGATCAAGATCGGTACGCTGTTCCACCCGAGCACTCTCTACCTGAAAACTGACGCGACGCACCGGGCTAAAGCTCGCATCGAGAGCCAGGACGCCGATCCGTTTTTCGTGGTCACGCAGGCGCGTAGCGGCCGCCTGATAGCCACGCCCAAAGTCGAGGCGCAAGTGCATCACCATCTCGACGTCCCGGGTGATGGTCGCAATGACGTGCCCGGGATTCGCCACCTCGACTCCATGCTCGGCGACAATATCGGCACCCGTGACGGGCCCGGGTCCCCGTTTGCGCACGGTAATGGTCTGCGACTCCTGACGGTGGCTACGGATCGCCAGCTGCTTGAGATTCAGGAGAATGTCCACGACATCCTCCTGCACCCCTTCCAGACTGGAGTATTCGTGCAGAACGCCCTCGATTTCGACCTCGGTAACTGCAACGCCTTTCAGCGAGGAAAGGAGAATCCGCCGCAGTGAATTACCGAGAGTGTGCCCAAAACCACGTTCTAGAGGACCCAAACTGACGCGGGCGGAATGCGCACCGGTCGTTTCGATTTCGTAATTCTGCGGACACAACAGCTCGCCAACTTCAGCCATAAATAATCCTCGTTGCTCCATATTACTTGGAGTAGAGTTCCACCACCATCTGCTCGTTCAAATCCTGCGGCATTTCGTCGCGCACGGGGACGGCCTTGATAGTGGCACTGAGTGCCTTGGTATCGACGCTGAGCCACTCGGGGTAGCCACGACCTTCTGCTGCCTCAACAG
Organism: Acidithiobacillus sp. TH-A67; assembly: GCF_057473545.1. Lineage (NCBI taxonomy): Bacteria > Pseudomonadati > Pseudomonadota > Acidithiobacillia > Acidithiobacillales > Acidithiobacillaceae > Acidithiobacillus > Acidithiobacillus sp. TH-A67. The sequence continues at coordinate 12,602 of NZ_JBYCKU010000045.1, read as the reverse complement.
CGCCCAGAATACGCGCGTGTTCCTTAGCCGCCGCGGTAACCGCTATGACATCACCGGCGCGAACTTGATAGGACGGAATGTCCACTCGCTTGCCGTTGACCGTCACGTGGCCATGCCGCACTACCTGGCGAGCTTCGGCACGCGAAGAGCCAAAGCCTGCACGATAGGCAATATTGTCCAGCCGCAACTCCAGGAAACGCAAAAGCAGCTCGCCGGTCACGCCCTTCTTCTGAGAGGCTGCAGCGAAGTAGCGCCGGAACTGCCCCTCAAGAATACCATAGACACGCCGCACCTTTTGCTTTTCGCGCAACTGCGTACCGTATTCACTGACGCGCCCACGGCGTTGCCCGTGTTGACCCGGCGCATAGGCCCGGACCACGACTGGACACTTGTCAGAGAAACACTTTTCACCCTTCAGAAAGAGCTTGCCACCTTCGCGCCGGCACTGACGGCAACTGGGGCCGGTATATTTAGCCACTACCTACCTCCAAAAAAATCAAACACGCCGCTTTTTGGGCGGACGGCAGCCATTGTGTGGGATCGGCGTCACGTCGCGAATGCTGGTGATGCGAAAACCAACGGAATGCAGGGCACGTACTGTGCTCTCTCGCCCGGGTCCCGGGCCACTCACCTCGACATCCAGGTTCTTCAAACCGTATTCCTGCGCTCGGCGTCCGGCATTTTCCGCCGCGACCTGAGCGGCAAACGGAGTGCTCTTCCGCGAACCGCGGAAGCCGGACCCGCCCGAGCTGGCCCACGCCAACGCATTGCCCTGCCGGTCGCTGATGGTGATGATAGTATTATTGAAGGAGGCGTAAATATGCGCGACGCCATCCACAACGTTCTTCTTGACTTTCTTCCGTACGCGCACGTTCGTTTGTGTCTTTGCCATGCTATCGATCCTTCAGCTTCAGCGGGCGATGGGCTTCGCCGGACCCTTACGGGTACGTGCGTTGGTCTTGGTCCGTTGACCATGTACTGGGAGACCGCGGCGATGACGGATACCGCGATAGCAGCCGAGATCCATGAGCCGTTTGATGCTCATAGTGACTTCCCGGCGCAGGTCGCCTTCAACCACATACTTAGCGACCTCGGTGCGAATGCGTTCGAGCTCGCCTTCGCTCACATCTTTTACGCGAACCGCGGTATCGACCTCTGCCGCCGCAAGAATATCGCGGGACCGAGTGGCTCCAATGCCGTAAATATACGTCAAGGCGACACCGATCTGCTTGTTGTTCGGAATATTGACACCAGCAATGCGGGCCATTCCCTACTCCTTCCCATTCATCATAGCCAACCCCATCACCACACTCACCCCTGCCGCTGCTTATGCCGCGGTTCGACGCAAATCACTCGGACGACACCATTACGCCGGATGATTTTGCAATTACGGCAAAGCCTTTTCACCGATGCCCGAACTTTCATGGAACGCCTCCTTACTTGGCGCGATAGGTGATGCGCCCCTTGCTCAGGTCGTAAGGCGTCATCTCCACAGTGACCTTATCTCCAGGCAGAATCCGTATGTAGTGCATACGCATCTTCCCAGAGATGTGTGCATTGACCACAAAACCATTTTCCAAACGCACCTTAAAGGTTGCGCTTGGCAGGTTTTCTATGACTTCTCCCTGCATTTCGAGAGTGTCTTCCTTGGCCATCCCTTTACCTCAACAAAACCCGAATACGGTCGGTGACCGCCGCACTGCTACCGGTGCCATCCACCTCAGCGTACCCGGCCCGAGCGCGGTAGAAAGAAACCAGCGGCGCCGTCTCGGCTGCGTACACCGCAAGCCGATGCCGAATTACCTCAGGCTGGTCATCGTCCCGCTGAAAGAGTTCGCCACCACACCGGTCGCATCGTCCCGCAACCTTTGGCGGCTGGAAACGCACATGGTATATGGCACCACAGTTGCGACACACACGCCGCCCGGACAGCCGATCGACAATTTCCTCATCATCAAGCACAATGTGCAGGACATGCGCAATCGACAAGACACCGCTGCGAGCGAGCAAATGGTCGAGCCCTTCAGCCTGCACCACCGTGCGCGGGAAACCGTCGAATATAACTCCCTTCTGCGCGTCGCCTTCCTGCAGCCGTTCAGACACAATGCCTAGTATGATCTCGTCACTGACCAAAGCGCCAGACTCCATCACCGCCTTGGCTCGTTTACCCATCTCGCTGCCGGCAGCAACAGAGGCGCGGAGCATATCACCAGTCGAAACATGAGGCAAGCCCAACTCGGCGGACAACACCTTGGCCTGGGTACCCTTGCCCACGCCCGGGGCGCCGAGCAGAATAATGTGTCCAATATCCGTCATAGTTATCGCTTACCTTGCTGGCCGCTCTTCCGCAGCAAACCTTCGTACCGATGGGTAAGCAAATGGCTCTGGATCTGTGCCATCAGGTCCATCATAACGACGACGACGATGAGCAGGCTCGTACCACCAAAGTAAAACGGCACGTTGTATTCCGTGATCAGGAACTCTGGCAACAGACACACCACGGTGAGGTAAATAGCTCCCCACAGGGTGAGACGGCTCAAGACCCGATCCATATACTTGGATGTCTGCTCTCCAGGCCGCAGTCCGGGAACGAAGGCGCCGGACTTCTTCAGGTTATCAGCGGTTTCGCGCGGGTTAAACACCATAGCCGTGTAGAAAAAGGCAAAGAATACGATGGCAATAGTGAATACCACATCGTACAAGGTGGTCCCGGGACTCAACGCCTGTCCAATCCGAGCCAACCACTCCATGCCAGGCACATTGGCAAACCAGCCGGCGAGAGTAGCAGGTAGAAGCAGTATACTGGTAGCGAAGATCGGCGGAATCACCCCGGACATGTTCACCTTGAGGGGCATGTGGGTGCTCTGCCCGCCATAAATCTTCCGTCCTACTTGCCGCTTAGCGTACTGAATTGGGATACGTCGCTGTGCGCTCTCCATAAAGACGACGAAGGCAAGAACCACCAGGGCCAAGACAAAAATGGCCAGAGCAAAGAGCGGCTGAAACTGGCCGGTACGCACGAGCTCCAACATGGTGGCAAGGGCCTGGGGTAGGCCAGCTACGATCCCCGCAAAGATGATGAGGGAGATACCGTTACCAATGCCACGTTCAGTAATCTGCTCGCCCAGCCACATCAAGAATACTGTACCCGCCGAAAGGGTGATCGTAGTCGTAAAAAGAAACAGTGGCCCGGGATCGATCACCACCGGTACCGAGCCGCCATGCATCTTCTCAATGGCAACGGCAATACCTAATCCTTGCAGGAGCGACAACACCACAGTGGCGTAGCGAGTGTATTCGGTAATTTTCCGCCGCCCCGCTTCCCCCTCCTTTTTCAGCTCTTCCAGCTGTGGGATAACCGCCCCGCCCAACTGAAAAATGATGGACGCACTGATATACGGCATGATGCCCAACGCAAAAACCGTGAGTCGCGATAGCGCGCCTCCGGAAAACATGTTGAACATACCAAGGATGGTTCCCTGTTCCTGGTGGAAAAAGGAAGCCATCGCCGCAGGATCAATACCGGGAACGGGAATATGTGCGCCGATGCGGAAGACCAACAACGCCCCGAGCAAGAAGAAGATTCGTCGCCGTAATTCCGCGATATTGCCCGCACCCTGCGCGGCATTGCTCAGTGCGCCGAGGGTGTTGGCCATACTTATTCCTCTACCTGACCGCCAGCGGCCTCAATGGCCTGCCGCGCGCCGGCGCTGACACGCAGGCCTTTAACGGTGATCGCGGCTTCCAGCTTGCCCGTCCGGATGACTTTGATCTGAACGGCATCACCGCGGACAAAGCGGCGCAGCCGCAGAGCTTCGGCATCCACCATGCCGCTGATTGCGGCGCTGGCGAGCATGTCGAGGGTCACTTCGACCACCAGCGAAGCACCGGCATTGCGAAAACCACGTTTCGGAATGCGCCGCTGCAACGGCATCTGTCCACCCTCAAAGCCGACTTTGTGGTAGCCGCCAGAACGGGCGTGCTGTCCCTTGTGGCCCCTTCCCGCGGTCTTGCCAAAGCCGCTACCAATGCCACGACCGACCCGCACACGCTCCTTCTTGGCGCCTGGCGCAGGTGCAATGGTATTCAATTTCATGACTGTTCTTCCCAACGTAAGAGATACGGGATTTTCTGAATCATTCCGCGAACCTCAGGGGTATCGCGAAGTTCGACGCTGTGACCGGTACGTCGCAAGCCCAGACCACGAACCGTGGCGCGGTGCTTTTTCGTAATCCCGATCAGACTGCGGACCAAGGTAACCCGTAGGGTCTTACTCATTTTCAGACCCTCCATGTTCGCGAATTTCCCGCAACGTCTTGCCACGCTTCATGGCAATGGACTGAGGACTCGCCAGTTTGGAAAAGGCATCAAAGGTTGCACGCACGACATTGATGGGATTATTGGATCCCAACGATTTGGCCACGACATTGCGTAAGCCCACCGCCTCACACACCGCGCGCATGGCACCGCCGGCGATGACACCGCTACCCTCGGGGGCCGGCCGCAGAATGACACGAGCCGCGCCATGACGCCCTTCCACCGGAAACGGGATGGTGCCCCGCATCAACGGCACCTGGGTGAGATAACGGCGGGCCTGATCGGTGGCTTTCTGGATACCAGCAGGAACTTCCTTGGCCTTGCCCCGCCCAAAACCGACCTTTCCATCTCCGTCACCCACCACCATCAAGGCGGCAAAGCCAAACTGGCGCCCACCCTTCACCACCTTTGATACGCGATTGATGTGAATGAGCTTTTCCAACATTCCATCACCCGGCTGTTGGCTTTCGCGATTCTCTCTTGCCATTGTCAATACTCCGTCAGAAGGACAGGCCGCTTTCGCGTGCTGCCTCGGCGAGGGCCTTTACCCGGCCGTGGTAGCGATAACCGCTGCGGTCAAAAGCGACCTCGGTAATCCCCAGACCTTTGGCCTTTTCTGCCACGCGCTTACCGATGAGGGCCGCGCTATCGGTACTAGCACCATTCTTAATGGTAGCACGCACATCTTTCTCCAACGAAGAGGCCTGGGTGAGTACCCGCCCTTGGGCATCGTCGATGATTTGCGCGTAGATATGCTTGCCGGAACGATAGACCGACAAGCGCAGCTTGCCCTGTCCGGCAATGCGGGCGCGGGTCTTTCTGGCCCGACGCAACCGGCTGATATTCTTGTCCATTGCTGATCCCCTCACTTCTTCTTGGCTTCTTTGCGCCGGACTTGCTCACCGGCATAGCGCACGCCCTTGCCCTTATAAGGCTCCGGCGGCCGATACGCGCGGATATCTGCAGCAACCTGCCCGACCATCTGCTTATCCACGCCGCGGATGACGATTTCCGTCTGCGTCGGCGTCTCGATAGTGATCGACTCCGGGACCGGGTACTCAACCGGGTGGGAAAATCCAAGGCTCAGACCCAGCGTCTTACCCTTGGCCTGAGCTCGATAGCCAACGCCAATGATTTCCAGCTTGCGCTCAAAGCCCTGGGACACACCATGGACCATATTGGCCAACAACGCACGCGTGGTACCCGCGTGATGCACGACATCTTCTTGCCAATTGATACTCGCCCTGTCGCCTTCGACGTGAATTCCGACACCGTTTTGCAAGGCCATGGCGAGCTGCCCCTTGGGGCCCTTCACGGTGACTTGACCGGCGTCAATCCGAACCTCGACGCCCTTGGGCAAACTGACTGGTTGTTTCGCTACGCGTGACATGCTTCCCCCTTACGCGACGACGCAGAGCACTTCGCCGCCGATACCCTCGGCTCGCGCGGCGCGGTCGGTCATGATACCGCGCGAAGTGGAGACGATGGCGATACCATAGCCGTCGCGCACCCGTGGCAGCTCTTGCGCACCGCGGTAAATACGCACACCGGGACGGCTGATCCGCCGAATCTCGGAGATTACTCCTTCCCCTGCATAGTACTTTAAAGTAATCCGCAGGCTGGGATGACCGGCGAGGGTATCGTCTGCGACTTCCGCGATGTAGCCTTCGTCTAGTAGTACCCGAGCGATCGCCCGTTTCAGCTTGGACGCTGGGATCTGGACAGAATTCTTGCCCACTGCCTGCGCATTACGAATGCGCGTCAGCATATCTGCGATAGGATCTGTAATACTCATCTTTCCCTCACCAACTGCTCTTCACGATGCCGGGAATGTTGCCGGCCGAAGCATGCTTCCGCAGGCAAAGACGGCACAGTCCAAACTTGCGATAGTAACCATGGGCGCGACCACAAAGCTGGCAACGGTGGTAGGCACGTACGCGAAATTTCGGCGCCCGCGCTGCCTTGGCGATCATCGATTTCTTTGCCATAACTTTGCTCTCCTCAGGCGCGGAACGGCATTTTGAAAGCCTTGAGTAAACCCAGGGCCTCCGCATCGTTCTTGGCAGTGGTCGTAAAGGTCACGTCCATTCCTCGCAGTCGGTCGATTTTGTCGTACTCGATCTCCGGGAAAATGATCTGCTCCTTTACCCCCATCGAATAGTTTCCCCGGCCATCGAAGGATTTCGGCGACAGGCCGCGAAAATCGCGGATTCGGGGGATAGCAATACTCACCAAGCGATCCAGAAATTCATACATGCGCTCACCACGCAAGGTCACCATGCAGCCGATCGGATAGCCGTCGCGAATCTTGAAGGCCGCAACAGACTTCCGCGCCTTGGTGACAATCGGTTTCTGACCGGCGATCTTCGTCATATCACCAACGGCAGCCTCGAGCACCTTCTTATCGCCGACCGCCTCACCGACCCCCATGTTGATGGTGATCTTTTGCAGGCGCGGAACCTCCATGACGCTTTTAAAACCGAACTCCTGAATCAGCCGCGGTATGATCTGATCCTTGTATACTTTTTGCAACCGTGCTTCCATCTTCACCTGCCCCCTCAATGCTTCGCCAGCTGTTCGCCGTTGCTTTTGAATACGCGAACCTTGCTGCCATCGGCGAGGAACTTGAAACCAACGCGGTCGGCCTTACCCGTAACCGGGTTGTAGATCGCGAGCTTGCACAACTGCACCGGCGCTTCCTTTTCTACGATACCACCACCGTTACCCATACGATCCGGGCGTTGATGCCGCTTGATCATATTGACTTTTTCCACGATGGCGCGGCCTTCCTCCGGCAACACGCGCAATACCTTGCCACGTTTGCCCTTGTCCTTACCGCTGAGCACCACCACTTCATCGTCCTTGCGAATCTTGCTCATGCTCAACTCCTACAACACTTCGGGCGCGAGCGAAATGATCTTCATGAAATTGGCGCCACGCAGCTCGCGGGTGACCGGGCCAAAAATACGCGTGCCAATCGGCTGCAACTGATTGTTGAGCAGCACCGCAGCGTTGTTGTCGAAGCGGATCACCGAACCGTCCTCGCGACGAACGCCCTTGCGAGTACGCACAATGAGGGCATTGTAAACATCACCCTTCTTGACCTTACCGCGCGGTGCCGCGTCCTTGATGCTGACCTTGATGACGTCACCAATATCCGCGTAGCGCCGGTGCGAGCCGCCGAGCACCTTGATGCACATCACCTCTCGAGCGCCGCTGTTGTCCGCCACGGCTAGCCGACTCTGCATTTGAATCATGATGCGACTCCTTCCGCAATGGCATGCCCAACTACCGACACCAGACGCCAGGTCTTGGTCTTGGAAATCGGCCGGCATTCTTCAATGCGCACGGTATCACCGATCTGGCAACTGTTGTCCTGATCGTGAGCGTGGAATTTCTTCGACCGCCGTATGTACTTCTTGTACAGCGGGTGCTGAATACGATGCTCGACAAGGACGACAATGGTCTTATCCATCCGATTGCTGACCACGGTGCCCACCAGACTCCGAGGATTCTGTTCTGTGCTCATTGGCTCACCTTCGCCTTCTTCGTGATCTCAGTACGTATCCGTGCTATGTCGCGACGCACGCCGCGCAAGCGGGCAGTGTTCGCCAGCTGCCCGGTGCCATGTTGCATACGCAGTTTGAACTGCTCTTCGAGGAGTGCAAGCAACTGGGTCTGACACTCAGACACCGATAGCTGGCTCAAATCTTGTCCTTTCATCCCATCACCCGCCGTTCTACCACGATGGTCTGCACCGGCAGTTTGGCAGCTCCGAGCCGCAGAGCCTCGCGTGCTACCTCTTCCGTTACGCCTTCCATTTCATACAAAACCTTACCGGGCTGAATCAACGCCACCCAGTATTCCGGATTTCCTTTGCCCTTACCCATACGCACTTCAGCGGGCTTTTTGCTGATCGGCTTGTCGGGGAAAACCCGCACCCAGATCCGTCCTCCACGGCGTACATGACGGTTGATGGCACGCCTGGCGGCCTCGATCTGCCGCGCCGTGACGCGCCCGCGCGTTGTCGCCTTGAGACCATACTCACCAAAGCTCACTTTGTTGCCGCGCGTGGCGAGGCCGCGATTGCGACCCTTGTGCTGTTTGCGAAATTTGGTCCGTTTTGGTTGCAACATCACCGCTCTCCTTACTTCTGCGCGGCAGCAACGCTAGCTGCGCTGCTCCATTCGAGAATTTCGCCCTTGAAGATCCAGACCTTGACGCCAATGATGCCATAGGTCGTCTTAGCCTCGGCAAAGCCGTAGTCGATGTCTGCGCGGAGGGTATGCAGAGGAACGCGTCCCTCGCGGTACCACTCGGTCCGCGCGATCTCCGCACCGCCCAAGCGACCAGCACAGTTGATCCGCATTCCCTGGGCGCCAAAACGCATCGCGTTGGTAACGGCTCGCTTCATTGCCCGACGGAACATGATCCGCCGCTCCAACTGCTGAGCCACGTTCTCGGCGACCAGCTGGGCATCCAGCTCTGGCTTGCGAATTTCTTCGACATTGACGTGCACTGGAATCCCCATGCGCTTTTGCACTTCCGCACGCAGATTCTCAATATCCTCGCCCTTCTTGCCAATGACTACCCCGGGCCGCGCCGTGTGCAGCGTGATACGCGCACTGCGCGCGGGCCGCTCAACCGTGATATCAGAGATCGCCGCGCCACTCAGGCGCTTGCGAATGAAATCACGGATACGGATGTCTTCGAGCAACTTGTCTTTGAAATCTGCTTTTCCGTACCAGCGCGAGTTCCAATTCTTAATGATTCCCAGACGCAGTCCGATTGGATTCGTTTTCTGACCCATACTTTCCTCGCTTACTGTTCGGCTACGACAATGGTGATGTGGCTGGTACGCTTCAAAATCCGCGTGCCGCGCCCCTTCGCACGGGCCGCGAAGCGCTTCAACACCGAACCGCCATCAATCATGATCGATTCGACCACCAAGGCATCGACATCGGCACCTTCGTTGTTCTCGGCATTGGCGATGGCGGACTCCAGGCATTTGCGAATCGGCAACGCCGCCTTTTTCTGGGTAAAACGCAGGATATCCAACGCCTTATCTACCGGTTTTCCGCGCACCAGGTCAGCAACCAGTCGAGCCTTTTGCGGCGACATCTGCAATCCTTTCAATACTGCCGTTGATCTCATCTCAGTGTCCTCAACGCTTGGCTTTCTTGTCGGCGACGTGGCCCTTGAAGGTCCGAGTCAGGGCAAACTCGCCGAGCTTGTGCCCCACCATGTTCTCGTTGACCACAACGGGAATGTGCTGTTTTCCGTTATGGACGGCAAAGGTCAAACCGATAAAATCGGGCGTAATGGTGGAACGACGCGACCAGGTCTTGATCGGCTTGCGACTGTTGCTCGCCTGAGCTTCCTGGACTTTTTTGTCGAGATGCTGGTCCACGAAAGGACCCTTCTTGATGGAACGTGGCACGACGAATTCCTCTCCCCTGATCAGGACTTCCGGCGGCGGACGATCATGCCGCTGGTACGTTTGTTGCGACGGGTACGATACCCCTTGGTCGGCTGCCCCCAGGGCGACACCGGATGACGCCCGCCCGAGGTGCGGCCTTCACCACCACCGTGTGGATGGTCGACCGGGTTCATGGCGACGCCACGCACCGTGGGACGGATACCGCGCCAGCGGGTAGCACCGGCCTTGCCCAACTGCCGCGTCCCATGCTCGTCGTTGCCGACAACACCCAATGTGGCGCGGCAGGATACATGAATTTTGCGCACTTCACCAGAGCGCAGTCGAATCTGCGCGTAATCTCCTTCACGCGCCATCAACTGCGCGGAGGCGCCAGCCGAGCGGGCGATCTGCCCGCCCTTGCCAGGACGCAATTCGATATTGTGGACCACACTACCGACTGGAATCTTGCGCAGCGGCATGCAGTTACCGGGACGCACCGGCGTCTCCTCGCCAGAGATCAGGGTGTCGCCAGCGGACACGCCTTTGGGAGCAAGGATATACCGGCGTTCGCCGTCGGCGTAACAGAGCAGGGCCAAATGGGCGCTGCGGTTGGGATCGTATTCGATCCGCTCCACCTTGGCAGGTATGTCATTCTTGTTACGACGAAAATCAACCAGACGATAATGCTGACGATGCCCACCACCGGCGTGCCGGCGCGTCACTCGTCCATTGTGGTTGCGACCGCCAGTATGTGCCTGGCTGGAGGTCAACGCTTTGACCGGAGCGCCCTTGTGCAGCTCCGGATTGACCACCTTGATGACGAAACGACGTCCGGCGGAGGTCGGTTTGGTTCGTACGAGAGCCATCTTTATCCCCTATCTCTCTCAGGCAATGCCAAGGTCGATGCTGTTGCCTTCGGCAAGGCGCACGTAGGCTTTCTTCCAGGAAGAGCGACGCCCGGCATGGCGTCCCATACGCTTCGCCTTACCCGCGTAGTTCAGCGTCTGTACGGACAGTACACTGACTTGGAACAGCCGTTCGACCGCAGACTTGATCTCGCCCTTGCTGGCGTCTCGCGCGACCCGAAAGGCGTACTGATTTGCTGCCTGGGTCTGCATGGTGCTTTTCTCGCTCACGATCGGCGCAAGCAAGACCAGAAACTGACGTTCGTTATTCATCCATACACCTCCGCAAACTTGTTGGCGGCGGCGGCGTCCATCAACACTCGCCCGTAACGCAGGAGGTCTGCGGGACCCACATCCTGCCACTCGGCCAAGCCGACGTGCGGAAAATTCCGCAGCGACAAAAAGAAATTGATCGGCGCTTCTGCCAACACTACCAGCACGTCATCACCACCCGCGGCTTGCAACCAGGTCCGCCCGTGCTTGGCCTTGGGTTCGGCAAAATCTTCTGCGGCGATGATCTGCAAACGATCTTGCCGAAGCAGCTCCGCCAGCGCACTGCGCATGGCACCGGCCCACATTTTCTTGTTGACCTTCTGCTTGTAACTTTGCGTCACGCCAGGAAAGGCGCGACCACCGCCGCGCCAGATGGGACTCCGGATACTACCCGCACGCGCACGACCGCCACCTTTCTGTTTCCAAGGCTTGCGACCGCCGCCACGAACGGCGGCACGATTCTTCTGCACCGCCGTACCGCTACGCAGACCCGCTAATTGCGCGACCACCACCTGATGCAGTAACGCTTCGTTGTAGGGCGCGTCGAACACGGCGTCCGCCAGCTCTACCTTTTCACCCTTGCCACTACTAATATGAATACTTTCTACTTCCATCGTCGTGCTCCCGTTTACCCGCGCACGGTGGGACGCAGTACAACATCCCCCTCGTTAGCGCCGGGCACACTACCCTTGATCATCACGAGGCGCCGCTCGACATCGACACGTACGACCTCGAGATTCAGAGTCGTTACCCGCTCGTTGCCCAAATGCCCAGCCATCTTCTTGCCTTTGAATACCCGACCTGGAGTCTGACGACAACCAATGGAGCCCGGGGCACGGTGGGATAGCGAATTACCGTGGCTGGCGCGATTACTGCGAAAATTGTGACGCTTGATGGCACCCGCAAAACCCTTACCCTTGCTGACACCTGTCACGTCAATCCGCTGTCCCACAGTGAACATATCCAGCGACAGCTCTTGTCCAGCTTGATAAGAACCGGACTCATTCAGCCGAAACTCACGTAAAAAACGGCGCGGCTCAACGGCAGCCTTACGAAAATGTCCGGCTAGCGCAGAGCTCAAACGTTGTGGCCGGACGCTGCCTACGCCGACCTGGATCGACTCGTACCCGTCGCTGTCTTTGCTCTTTACCTGGGTCACGACGTTTTCTGCGACGTGGATAACGGTAACCGGAACCACCTTGCCACCTTCGCCAGCCACCCGCGTCATACCGATCTTGCGACCTATCATGCCGATCGTCATTATTTTCTCCTTACAGCTTAATCTCTACATCAACTCCCGCCGCAAGGTCGAGCTTGATGAGCGCATCGACGGTCTTGTCGTTGGGGTCGAGAATATCCATGAGCCGCTTATGAGTGCGTTGCTCGAACTGGTCACGGGCATTTTTGTCCACATGCGGCGAACGCAGCACGGTGAAGCGCTCGATCTTGGTGGGCAACGGAATCGGACCACAGACCCGCGCGCCGGTGCGGCGCGCGGTCTCGACGATCTCCGCAGCAGAGATGTCAAGCATCCGGTAGTCGTAAGACTTCAGGCGAATACGAATCTTGGAACCTTCCATCACTCCACCACCTTCGAAACGACGCCGGCGCCGACGGTACGGCCTCCTTCGCGCACTGCAAAACGCAGCCCATCTTCCATCGCGATCGGGGCAATCAGCGTGACCTTG
>NZ_JBYCKU010000044.1:0-3854 GCF_057473545.1 Acidithiobacillus sp. TH-A67 | reverse complement strand
TCTCGATGATGTCGCAGTGGTGGGTGAGGCGATCGAGCATGGCGGTGGTCATCTTGGCGTCGCCGAAGACCTGGACCCATTCCCCGAAGGAGAGGTTGGTGGTGACGATCAGCGCGGTGTGCTCGTAGAGCTTGCTGATCAGATGGAAGAGCAAGGCACCACCGGACTCGGAGAAGGGTAAGTAGCCCAGCTCATCAAGGACGACGAGGTTCATGTTCAGCTGCATATTACGGGGCATCGTGGGCACCCATTACGATTGATCGTGGGCGCTGATTCCGTTTGATCGTGGGCGGTCATTACGGCTGATCGTGGGCACTTTTGCGCTTTTTTCGTAATCGGTGCCCACGATGGCGTAACGGAACCGGGATTTGCTCCTGGCGAATTAAAAACATTCTGGTCGTTCAATGGATTGGAAGGCGTTCTGCTTCTCTTTTGCCGGAGATGTAGCATGCCCACACCGAGGATGACCATGAAAGCGATTTACGAAGTACTCCGTTTACACGCCGCAGGGTTCAGTCAGCGGCAAATTGTGCAAGCCTGCCGCCTGTCCAAAGGAGCCGTCAGCAAGTATTTGCAGTTGGCCGCGCAGGCCGGGCTGTCCTGGCCGCTGCCGGACGACATAGACGCCGCCGGGCTCGAGGCGCGGTTGTTCCCTGCCCGTCGTGCGGCTTCCCATTCCATCTTGATTCCAGACTTTGCCGCCATCCACACACAGCTACAGCGCAAAGGCGTGACTCTGCAGTTGCTGTGGGAGGAGTATGTGGCTGCCCATCCAGGACAGCGGATCTACCAGTATTCCCAGTTCTGCGCCCATTACCGCACGTGGAGGGCGCGGCTCAAGCGCAGCATGCGGCAGACCCATATTGCTGGAGAAAAGGTCTTCATCGATTATGCTGGCCCCACCGTGCCGGTGGTCGATCCCCGCACGGGAGAGGTCCGGCAAGCGCAAATCTTCGTGGCCGTGCTGGGGGCCTCCAATTATACCTACTGTGAGGCCACCTGGAGCCAGAGTCTGCCCGACTTCTTGGGTTCTCACGTGCGGGCCCTGGCTTTCTTTGGCGGGGTTCCCCGCCTTTTGGTACCTGACAACTTGAAGGCCGCCGTCACCAAGGCCTCCCGTTATGAGCCGGAAATCAACCGGAGCTATCGCGATCTGGCCAGGCACTACGGCGCGGTGGTGCTACCCACCAGACCCTATAAACCCAAGGACAAAGCCAAGGTAGAGGTGGGCGTGCTCATCGTGGAGCGTTGGATTTTGGCCCGTCTTCGGCACTTCCAATTCTTCTCCCTGGCGGAGCTCAACCAGACCATCCGCCGGCTGCTGGAGGAGCTGAATCAACGCCCGTTCAAACAACTTCCTGGCTGCCGCCGTAGCGCCTTCGAGACCCTGGATGCCCCCGCCCTCCAGCCTCTCCCGACGGTGCCCTATGAATATGCCGAGTGGAAGTCGGCTAAGGTCAGCATCGACTACCATGTGGCTTACCAAGGACGCTTCTATTCGGTACCCCACCAACTGGTTGGCCAGCGGGTCGATCTGCGCGTCAGCGCCCAAACCGTAGAGATCTTCCATGGACAGCAACGCGTTGCCAGTCATCTACGCGAGCTCACCCAGGGTCGCTACAGCACCCTGACCGAACATATGCCCAAGGCCCACCAGAAGCACCAAGAGTGGAGCCCGGGGCGCCTGTTGCGCTGGGCGCTCTCCATTGGCCCGGCGACTCGAGATCTCGTGCGCTGGCAGTTGGAGAATCGACCGCATCCGGAACAGGGGTATCGCTCCTGTCTCGGCTTACTCAGCCTCTCCCGCCACTACCCGCAAGATCGGCTGGAATCAGCCTGTAGCCGTGCTCTGCGCAATGGCTCACCCACAACCCGCAGTGTTCGCTCCATCCTGAAGCAGAAACTCGATCAAAACCAACGTCACTCCGATCCAGCTAAGCCCTTACCCCTGCACGGGAATATCCTTGGCTCTCGCTACTACCACTGACAAGGAGTCTTTCGATGCTATCGCAACCGACCATCCAAGCCTTACACCAGCTCAATCTCTACGCTATGGCCGAAGCCTTGGTTGAGCAGTCCACGCTACCGCAGATGCAAGAGCTTCCCTTTGAGGATCGCCTTGCACTACTCCTGGTTCGGGAGCTCTGTGCCCGCGATGACCGACGCCTGAAACGCCTGCTGAAGTTGGCCAAGCTCAAACTAAACGCCGCCATAGAAGACCTGGATTATCGATCTTCTCGGGGCCTGGATCGAGGGAAAATGGCCGCGCTGATTCCCTGCTCCTGGATACGACAGGGGCAGAACCTCCTGGTTACAGGGGCTACCGGAACCGGCAAGACCTGGATCGCCTGCGCCTTGGGCCACCAGGCCTGTCGCCAAGGACTGGGTGTACGCTACCTCCGTCTGCCACGCTTTCTGGAAGATCTCCAAATCCGGCACGGCGACGGTAGCTTCGGTCGCTATCTGAACGCCATCGCCAAGGTGGACTTGCTGATCCTCGACGATTGGGGGTTGGCACCGATGAGCGGCGAAAACGCCCGGGATTTGCTGGAAATCATCGATGATCGTGTCGGCCAGCGCGCAACCTTGATCACCAGTCAGCTTCCCGTCTCGCATTGGCATGAAATCCTTGGCGAGCCTACTGTCGCCGATGCCGTTCTCGACCGTCTGTTGCAGAGCGCGCACCGACTAGAACTGAAAGGGGACTCCCTCCGTCGCCAACAGGAACCATCTCATGCAGCCAGGGTGGCAGAAGCGTCCTGACGGCTCTCACAGGTTACGCTGTAACCATCATTACAGAAGGCTGGACCACTAGTAGCCAAATTTGACCGATCGTGGGCACCTATGTCTAAAATCAGAACAACCAGAATGTACGCTTTTCGGGAGTGCCCACGATCAGCGTAATCAGCGCCCACGATCGCCGGAATACGCATTCAGCAAGGTTTTGACCAGGCGGCCACTCTGTCCACGGGTCTTTTCCTGCTCCAATTGATTGACCAGATCGACGACGTTGAACCAGCGCACACGATGGCCCTGGTAGATGGCGGCATGACCTAGGGCCAGTGCGAGATGGGTTTTGCCGGTCCCGGTGCCACCGACGAAGATGATGTTGTGGGCGGCGCCCAGATAGTGGCCCTCGGCAAGTCGCTGTAGCGCCTTCTGGTCCACGGGACTTTCGCTAAAGTCGAAGTCCTCCAGGCCGCGCTGGGTGGGGAAACGTGCGGTACGCATCTGGTAGAGGAGGCTACGATTGGCACGCTCCTGGCTTTCCGCGGCGATGAGTTGAGCCAACCACGTCTCGGGATCCAGAGGGGTGCGCTGGTCCATCCAATCCTCCACTGCCAGGGCCATGCCGTAGAGATGCAGAGCACGCAGGGATTGCAGCAGCTCAGTGGACATAGGCATTCCCCCGCAGCAAGTCGTATCGGGCACAGTCCGCACGGGGTTCATCCTGCAAACGCAGAGCGTCTGGCGTGCACACTGGGGCCGGGGGCAGCGGATTCGCGAAGCGATGCATGAGGTTCAGCACCACCGCGGTATTCACGGCACCCTGCTCCAGGGCCATGGCGCAGGCGGTTTCCAGATTCTCGATGCCGTATTCCCGCGCCATCAGGAGTACGGTGACGAACTCCCGATCCCCCAAGGGCTTGTTTTGCAGCCGTTGACGCACTGCGGTGATGGCGCGCGGCAGCTCCTGGAAGGGGCGCCCGTTGCGCAGGGCACCGGGCTTGCGCTCCAGGACATCCAGGTAGTGGAGGACATCCGTGAAGACCTGGCCGCGCCCCATATGCCGCCGATGGCTGGCCACCGCCTGGCCTTCGTGCAGGACCAGGATACGGTCCACATAGCGGCGT